>NZ_JBEZKP010000047.1:0-59620 GCF_040706335.1 Streptomyces sp. NPDC048389
TCCCCGCTCCGGCTAACGCACCCCGAAACTCTTTCTACCTACTTTACTTCCCCCCCCCCCCCGCTGCCCCGCCGGCGCGGTTGCACCCCCCCCGGGCCCCCCTTCCGGTGGCAATCGACCGGCCTCAGGCGCGTGTCCTCTCCGTCAGCCGCGCCGACGTCTCCGTGAGGGAGACCGTGAACGGATGCCGCGGCGTGGTCAGCACCTCGCGGGCCGGCCCCTGCTCGACGAGTTCCCCGCCGTTCAGTACGGCGATACGCGTCGCCACGGCCGCCACGTCCAGGTCATGGGTGATCAGAACGACGGACAGCTCCGGCCGTTCGCCCCGCAGAGCGGTGAGCAGGTCCAGGAGGGCGCGCCGGGTCACCGCGTCGAGACCGGAGGTGATCTCGTCGCAGACCAGAACCCTCGGCCGTGCCAGCACGGCCCGGGCGAGCGCGGCCCGCTGGAGCTCACCGCCGGACAGCTCCCCCGGCCTGCGCCGCACCAGTTCCTCCGTCAGGCCGAGGCCGGTGAGGGTGTCCAGCGCCTCGGTCCGGGCATCGTCCGGGGCGGCACCGCGCAGCCGTACCGCCGTACGGGCCACCTGGCCCAGCACCGGGCGGTGCTCGTCGAAGGCGGCCCGCGCGTCCTGGAAGACGTACTGCACGGCCGCCAGTTGGTCGCGGGTGCGGGTGCGCAGACTGCGGGGCAGCGGGGTACCGTCCAGCAGGATGTCACCGTCGTGGTCGCGATGGAGTCCGGCCAGGCAGCGCGCGAGTGTGGTCTTGCCGCTGCCGGAACGGCCGACCACGGCAAGGCACTCCCCGGCGCCGAGCGTGAGGGCGTCGGCGCGCAGCACCACGGTCCGGTCGTGCCGGGCGGTGAGGTCACGTACCTCGAGGACGACGTCGCCCGGTCCGTCGCCTTCGCGCTCGGGCAACCGGGGCTCCGCGGACAGGAGTTCGCGGGTCCACGGGTGCCGCGGTGCGAGCCGGATCCGTTCCGCCGGACCCGACTCCACCACCTGGCCGCCGCGCATGACCAGGACGTCGTCGGCGAGAGCGCGTACGACGTCGAGGTCGTGGCTGAGCAGCACCACCGCGATGCCCTGCCGGGCGACCTCCGCCAGCTGGTCGACGATGCGCCGCTTCGTCAGCGCGTCCTGCCCGGTGGTCGGCTCGTCCGCGACCACCACCCTGGCTCCGAGCAGCAGTGCCTGCGCCAGCACGACACGCTGCTGCTGACCGCCGGAAAGCTGATGGGGGTAGCGCCGCAGCAGTTCCTCGCCCTCCGGGAGCTGAGCCAGACTCAGGGCGCGCACGATGCGTTCCCGGGCGGCGGCCCGGCGCTCGGCCCGAGGCAGTGTCCGGACCCGGGCACGGGCGATGTCGCGCAGCAGCGCGCCCACCCGGCGTGCGGGGTTGAGGACCGAGCCGGGGTGCTGGGGGACGTATCCGACAAGGCCCTCGGGCACACGGACGTCACCGGACAGCCGTGCGCCCGGCGGGTACTCGCCGAGCAGCGCGAGCCCCGTGGTGGTCTTGCCGCTGCCGGACGCGCCGACCAGCGCGGTGATCTTCCCCGGCACGACCGTCAGGTTCACTCCGTCGACGATCGCCCGGCCACCGATCTCGACCCGCAGACTCCTGATCTCGGCGACCGCGTTCATGTTCGCTTCCTCTTCTCCAGCAGGGCGTCGAAGAGCAGGTTGCCGCCCATGGTCAGGCCGACGATCAGCAGGGCGGGCACCACAACGGCCCAGGGCTGCACGAACAGGCCCGTGCGGTTGCGGTCCACCATCACGGCCCAGTCGGAGGCGTCCGGTGCCACACCGACCCCCAGGAACGCGGCGGTCGCCACCAGGTAGAGCACCCCGGTCAGCCGTACGCCCGCGTCGGCGGCGAGCGTCCGGGTGAGGGACCTGACGACATAGCCGACGGCCATGCGCCACCACGTCTCGCCCTGCATGCGCAGTGCCTCGACCGCCGGGCGCGACGCCACCTCGGCCGCCGCCGCCCGGACGATCCGGGCGGCGTCCGGGATGTTGACCAGCGCGACGAGCAGGGCGAGGCCGACCGGACCGGGAGTGAGAACCGAGGCCACGAGCAGGATCATCAGCAGCGACGGCACGGCCAGCAGCACGTCCAGCGGCCGCATCAGCACCTCCTCGAGCCATGTCCGGTCGGTGAGCGCGCTGATCAGCCCGAGGGGCAGCGCCACCAGGTAGGCGAGCAGTGTCGCCGCGAGCGCGACGAGCACCACCGAGCGCCCGCCGAGCAGGATCTCCCGCCACACGTCCCGTCCGGTGAAGTCCGTTCCGAGCCAGTGCCCGCCGCCGAGGGTGAACGACGCGGCGCGTGGCCCGGGTTCGCCCGCGAACAGCGGCCCCAGCAGGGCCAGGACGAGCGGCACACCCACGACGAGCGCGCCGAGCGCGAAGCGCGATCTCATGCAGCCGCCTCCGCCCGGGGAGCGAATCGGCGGGTGACCAGGTCGGCGCCGATGTTGAGGACGACTGTGGTCAGCCCGAAGAGCACCGCGAGGCCCTGCACCACGGGCACGTCACGCTCGGCGACCGCGTTGATCAGTACGGTGCCCAGTCCGGGGATCACGTACAGCGCCTCCACGACGATGACCCCGCCCAGCAGCCAGTCGATCGTGCGGGCCAGTTGCTGGGCGGCCGGCGCGACCGCGCCCGGCAGTGCGTGGGTGTACCGGACACGGGCGCCGGTGATTCCGTAGCGGCGGGCGTGGGCCACGTACGGCGAGGCCAGGGCCTCGATCATGCCGGCCCGTACGAGGCGGGCCATGGAGCACACCGGCCGGGACAGCAGGACGACGACGGGCAGCACCAGCGCTGCCGGGTGGGCGAGCAGGTCCGTTCCGTAGCCGACGGCGGTCGGCGGCAGCCAGCCCAGGCGCAGCGCGAACACCGTGATCAGCAGCACCCCGAACGCGAACTCCGGTACCGCGTAGACGCCCAGCGTCGTCGAGCTGACGAGCCGGTCCACGAGCCGCCCCTCGTGGCGGGCCGCCAGCACCCCGAGGCCCACCCCGACCGGCACCAGCAGGACCACCGTCAGCGCGGCGAGCAGCAGGGTCGGTCCGAGGCCGTCCGCGATGTACGTGGTGACGGGCCGCCCGGACGCCAGGGAGGTGCCGAAGTCGCCGTGCAGCAGTCCGGCCACCCAGTCCGCGAGCCTTTCGTGGGCGGGCCGGTCCAGATCCATGGCCTCGCGGATGGCGGCGATCCGCTCCGGGTCCGGCTGGTCGCCGGCGAGCGCCACGGCGGCGTCGCCCGGCAGCGCCTCGGTCAGGGCGAAGACGAGCAGCACGACGGCTGCCGTCTGGCCGAGACCGAGCAGCAGCCGCCGGGCGATCCAGGAGCGGAGTCCGCTCACGCCAGCCACACCTTGTCGAAGCGCGCCCAGTCGAGGGAGTTGGCGGGCGCCTTCGTCTCGACGCCGCGGACGTTGCGGGCGGTGCCGATGATCCAGTCGCCGAAGCCCCAGATCAGGAAGCCGCCTTCGGCATGCAGCCTGCGCTGCATACGCTCGTAGACGGTCGCGCGCTCCTTCTCGTCCTTGGTGGACTGGGCCTGCCGGTAGAGGGCGTCGAAGTCCTTGTGATGCCACTTGGTGGCGTTGGTGGTGGAGTCCGTGAGCAGCCGCTGGGAGATGTGGGCCTCGATGGGCATGGCGCCGGAGCGGTAGGAGCAGAGCGTGCCGGAATCCAGGATGTCCTTCCAGTAGCTGTCCTTGCTGCCGGTCTTGACCCTGATGGTGACACCGGCCTTCGCCGCCTGGTCGCGGAAGATGGTCGCGGCCTCGGTGAACCCGGCGGCGACGGGCGAGGTGTCGAGGGTGACCTCGAGCTTCTCCGCGCCGGCTTCCTTGAGCAGCGCCTTGGCCCGGTCGATGTCCTGCTCACGCTGGGGCAGGCCGGCGGCGTAGTACTCGTAGCCCTTGCCGAAGAGGTCGTTGCCGATTTCACCCGCGCCGGAGAGGGCGCCGTCGACCAGTTCCTTGCGGTCGGCGATGAGGAAGAACGCCTGGCGGACCCGCTTGTCGTCGAAGGGCGGCCGGTCGGTCTTCATGGCGAAGGACTGCATGGCGCTGTTCCGCAGGCGGACGATCTGGATCCGGTCCCCGCTCTCGTGCGCGCGGGCGGTGGTGGGGTTGAGTTCGTGGGCGTACTCCACCTGTCCGCCGAGGAGGGCGTTGACCCTGGCGGATTCCTCGTTGGCGACGACGAACTCCAGCTCGTCGAGGTGGGGGGCGCCGTCCCAGTAGGCGTCGTTGCGCTTGAACACGGCCGACCGGCCGGGCGCGAAGGACACGAAGCGGAACGGCCCGCTGCCCACGGGCTTGTCGTCGAAGTCCTGTGCGCCGTCGGGCACGATGTACGCGCCGAACGCGGCGAGCACGTTGGGGAACTCGGCGCTGGGACGCTTGAGGACGAACTCGACGGTGCGCGCGTCGAGGGCACGACTGGCCTTCAGGTCGATGGGCTCCAGCGACGCCTTGGCACGGAACGCCTTCTCGGGATCCGTGATGCGGCGGTAGCTGTAGAGGACGTCCTGGGCGGTGACGGGCTTGCCGTCGTGGAAGGCCGCCTCGCGCAGGGTGACCTTCCAGCGCGTCAGGCCGGCGTCGGGCTCCCATGACGTGGCCAGGCGCGGCTGGGCGGAGAGGTCCGGTCCGTAGTCGGCGAGCTTGTCGAAGAGTGCCTTGGCGCGGGCCACGTCGGCGAACAGGCTGCTCAGGTGCGGGTCGAGGGTCTCGCTGGCGCCCCCGCCGGCGAAGGCGGCGCGCAGCCGCCCTCCGCGCTGGGGCCTGCCGTCCCCCTTGGCCGCGGTGTCCGAGGGGTCGGAGGTGCCCGCGCAGCCGGTGAGCGTGAGGGCCCCGAGGCCGGCCACTCCACCGGCGGCGGCGAGGAAGCCGCGGCGGCGCAGCCCCGGGAAACGGGATTCGTTGACGGGAGAGACGGAGGTTTCCTGCATGGCGGTGTCCTTGCCGTACGAGCGGATATCTGGCCGTGGGGGGCGGCAGCGAGCGGGTGGGGGGGTGATCAGTGGTCGTGCCGGAGGCGGGCGACGAGGTGCAGCCGGTCCGCGTCGGCGGTCCCGGCGGGGAGGTCGCCCTCGCGCCACGGCGGGTCTGTGCGGGGGCCCGGCCGGTCGTACAGGCCGAGTACCTCGAAGCCGTGGGCGGTCAGGAAGTGGCGCAGCTCCTGCGGCAGCAGCAGCCGCCACGCGGAGCGCTGCTCGACCGGCGGGGACCCGTCGTCGGAGGTCCAGACCCGGACGCGGCGCAGCAGTTGGGCGCCCCGGTCCACGGACAGCGTGGTGGTGGAGCGGTAGGCGACGCCCTCCCAGGTGAAGCCGTTGACAGCGGGGGCGTCGAGGAGCTCCGTACGGCCGAGGAAGAAGGCGCCGTTGCGCATCTCCGCGACGAGGAGGCCGCCGGGCCGCAGGGAGCGGCGGCAGGAGTCGAGGAAGCCGTCGAGTTCGTCGTTGGTGTGGCAGTACAGCAGGGAGCTGTCAAGGCACACCACGGCGTCGAAGTCGTCCTCCTCGAGGTCGAAGCGGCGCAGGTCGGCGAGGACGTACCTGGGGCCGGGGTGATGGACGCGGGCGTATGCGAGCATCGCCTCCGACAGGTCGGCGCCCGTGACCGTGCGCCCCGCCCGGTGCAGGTAGGCGGCGTCACGGCCGGTGCCGCAGCCGGCGTCCAGGACCCCGGGCCCGGCTCCGTGGCGCCGCAGGCAGTCCTCGGCCCAGCGCCCGGCGAGCCGTTCCGGGTCGGGGAAGCGGGCCTCGTACAGGGCGGGGTTGTCCGTCAGCAGGTTGGCGCCGCCGGTGCCGTCGGTGTTCATCGGGTGTCTCCTCATGCTGTCGCCGCGACTGTGACGGGGCGGCCGGGCAGGGCACGCAGGCGGTGCAGCCAGGCGACGCCGGCCGCGGAGGTGAGCCCGAAGGCGACGCAGCAGGCCCAGGGCAGCCAGGGCGTCCCGCCCCGCTCGCCGGTGTCCATGGCCCAGCCGACGACCGTGTTGCCCACTGCCGCGGCGATGCCCGAGACCACGTAGAACACTCCGAAGTAGGTGCCGGTGAGTTCAGGGCGGCCGAATCGGGGAATCAGCTCCATCACGAACGGCTGGGCGACCATGACGCCCACGTAGAGGAGCAGCGCGCCGGCGAGCACGGGCAGCGCGCGGAGTACGGCCTCGCCGAGGCCACCGTGCGACGGTGCGCCGCCCGCCACGGCCATCGGCGGCAGGAACGAGAGTCCCATCAGCGCCAGCCCCACGGCGATCCAGCGCGCCCGGCTGCCCCGCGCCTTCAGCCTGCGTGTGATGCGCAGTTGCAGCCACAGGTTGGCGAGCGTGCCGGTGAGGAAGACGATGCCCGCCGCGCCGTCCCAGCCGGTGGCCCGGCGGGCCCCGTCGGGGAGGAGCAGGTACAGCTGGTTCTCCATGGTGAAGAGGCCGACCATGGCGAGGGCGAACGCCAGGAAGGCGCGGTTGCCGACCACCTCCCGCCAGTCGGCGAGGACGCTGTTCCCGCTCGGCGCGGGCTCGCGGCGCGGCAGCACCAGGGCCTGGGCGACGGTGAGCGCCGCGAAGATGCCGGCGGCGGTGAGCGCGGAGGCGCGGAAGTCGACCAGCAGCAGGGCGCTGCCGAGTAGCGGCCCGATCAGGGCGCCGGTGGTCGCGAACACGTTGAACAGGGCGAAAGCCTCGGCTTTGCGCTCCCCCGCCTCGAGCGCGAGGTAGGCCCGTACGGCGGGGTTGAAGAGCGCCCCGGCCAGCCCGCTGAGCACCGAGGCGGCGAGCAGCACCGCCAGTCCGTCGCCGAGCGCGAAGAGACCGAAGCCCACGGTGCGCAGAGCGCATCCGGCGATGATGACACCCCGTGCCCCGAGCCGGTCGGACGCCGAGCCGCCGATGAGGAAGAGCCCCTGCTGGCTGAGGTTGCGTACGCCGAGGACGATGCCGACGGCGGCCGCCGACATGCCCACGTTCTCCGTCAGATGGACGGCGAGATGCGGGATCAGGAGGTAGAAGCCGATGTTCACGCCGAGCTGGTTGACCAGGAGGAGGCGGATGGCGAGCGGGAAGCCGCGCAGCTCCCGCCATGTCCTCACGGCTGCCGCTCCGCGTCGTCGGCGCGGAGGTGGACGCCGAGGCCGGGGCTCCGGCTCACCCGTACGGTGCCGTCCGTGCCGCCGATGCCGGTCCACGGGTCGTGGGCGAGGAGCAGATGGCCGTCGAGGTCGGTCCAGCGGGCCCGGTCGGCGAGGTGGACGGCGGGGGCGATGCCCAGCGTGCTGGCGGTCAGGCAGCCGAGCATCAGGTGGGTGCCGGTGCCGGCGAGGAGTTTGGCGATGCGGAGGGCCGCGGTGACGCCGCCGCACTTGGCGAGCTTGACGTTGATGCCGTGGACGCGTCCGGCGAGCCGGCGGGCGTCCTCCGGGCCTACCGCGTCCTCGTCGGCGATGACGGGCAGCGGTGAGCGCTCGGCGAGCTTCGCGAGTGCCTCGGGGTCCCCGGGAGCCAGGGGCTGTTCGACGGCTTCGACACCCAGTTCCGCGAAGCGGGGCAGCAGCCGCGCCGCGTCCCGGGGCGTCCAGGCTCCGTTGGGGTCGAGGAGCAGCCGTACGTGCGGAGCCGCGGCGCGGACGGCCCGTACGCGTTCGAGGTCGTCGTGCGGGTCGGGGGTCCCGGCCTTGATCTTGAGGACCGTGAAGCCGTCCCGGGCGAGGCGGCCGGCCTGGGTGGCGGCCCGTTCCGGTGAGGTGATGCCGATGGTGCGGGCGGTCGCGGCGGACGGCGGTGCCGCGGTACCGAGGAGCCGGTGGACCGGGGCGTCCGCGCGCTTGCCGGCGAGGTCGAGCAGCGCCGACTCGACCGCGGCCGTCACGGCGGGCGGGACACCGTCCCGGCTCCACTCACCGGAGCGCAGGGCGCCGAGGGCGGTCTCCGGATCGGGGAAGCGCGCGAGGTCCAGGGCCGCTTCGCTCAGCAGCCCTCCGATGGTGTCGGTGTCGAGGCCGTAGTAGACGCTGCTGACGACTTCGCCGTACCCGCGCTGCCCCTCGTGCTCGACGGAGAGCCAGACGGCGTCGCGGGCCGCCATCGTGGAGCGGGATATGCGCAGGGGCTCGGTGAGTTCGAGGCGTACGGTGCGCCGGGTGGCCTTCACGGGCTCTCTTCCAGGATCGGCGGCGTGGCACGGCTCACCAGCGGATCGGTGACCGTCCGGCACCGGGCCCAGCCGGTGGCCTCCACGGCACGCGGGTGCGGGATCTCGACGGGACGGGCGGCCGCGGTGCCGAGGTCCAGGCCGTGGGCGGTGGTGAAGTCGTCGTCGTAGACGCTGCCGAGGTAGCGGTGCGGGCCGTCGGGGAAGACGGTGGCGACCACGGCTCCGGGGTGGACGCGGGCAGCCCAGGCGGCGACGAGCGCGACGGCGCCGGTGCTCCAGCCGCCGCTCACGAAGGCGCTCCTGGCCAGTCGCCGGCACGCGTCGACGGCCTCGGCCGGTCCGACCCAGTGGACCTCGTCGAACGCCTCGTAGGCGACGTTGCGCGGGTGGATGCTGCTGCCCAGACCGCGCATCAGCCGTGGTCTGGCCGGCTGGCCGAAGATCGTCGATCCGGTCGCGTCCACACCGATCAGCCGCAGCGCGGGCCAGTACCGGCGCAGCGGGGCGACGACTCCCGCGCTGTGCCCGCCGGTTCCCACACTGCACACCAGTACGTCCAGATGGTCGAGCTGGGTGGCGAGCTCCGCGGCGAGGGAGGCGTATCCGGCATTGTTGTCCGGGTTGTTGTACTGGTCGGGCCAGTACGCGTCCGGGAGCCGCTCCAGCAGTTCGCGCAGCCTTGCCAGCCGGGCGGCCTGCCAGCCGCCCTCGTCGGCGGGACGGTCGACCAGCTCCAGCCGCACACCGTACGCACGCAGCAACTGCCGCATGGACGGCTCCAGTTCGGCGTCGCCGACCAGGACGACCGGGTGCCCGAGCGCCTGGCCCGCGAAGGCGAGGCCGATACCGAGGGTGCCGGAGGTGGACTCCACGACCGGGGCGCCGGGCAGCAGTTCGCCCCGCTCCTCGGCCCCGAGCAGCATGGAGACGGCCGCCCGTGCCTTCATACCGCCGACACCGAGCCCTTCCAGCTTGGCCCAGAAGCCGGGCTGGGGACAGGGCAGGTCGGCGGTGACGCGTGCGAGCGGGGTCCGGCCGAGCAGGGCGAGCAGTTCCCGGTTGCCCGTGGGGCTGAGCACGGCCGCCGTCATGAGCCCGCTCCGCCGTAGCGGTGGACGGCTCCGGGACCGCCGTCGAGCCAGAAGAAGGGGTACGGCTCCGCACACACCGCGCTGACCCCCGCCCCGATGAGGCGCGGCAGCACCGCGCTGCCCGTCTGGGCGAACATCACCAGCGGCTTGCCGAGCCGCAGCGCGTGCTCGCGCAGGGGCTCGAAACTGCCGTTGCCCAGTGTCATGCCGGACGCGAGGAGGGCGTCGCAGCGGTCCAGGTGGGCGAGGGCGTCCGTGCGCACCGGCTCGCCCCACTCCGTGCTGCCTCCCTTGAGGTCGCAGGGGATGTAGGCCAGCCCCCGGGCTCTGAGTGCCTCCAGCAGCGAGTTCACCACTCCCACCACGAGCACGGTGCTGCCGGGAGCCGCGTCGAGCAGTTCGACGACGGCACCGGCGCGGGCCCTGGACTTCTCCAGGGAGGTCCCGGCGGGCAGTGGGAAGGCGCGTGCCCCGTTGGCGGGGCGGTGCGGGAGAGCGTGGGACAGATAGGCGTCGAGCGCCGCCACCCGCACCGGCGTCAGTTCGTGCTCCAGCAGCCGGGCGACGTCCGCCCCGACGCAGTCCTCGACCGCGTCGTCGGGCAGTTCACCCGGTTCGACCGCGCAGGACCCGACCGCTTCGGCGAGGCGCAGGCTCAGCACCTCGTTGCGGTAGCCGCCGCGGCGCCCGTCGTGCCGTACGCACTGACGCGTGGTGAACGCCACGGATATGCGCTCCGTACGCGGATCGGGGCCGAAGCCGCCACCGAGTACACGCTCGACGAGTTCGGCGTACGAGGAGGCGGCGGCCGTCGCGGCGGTGGTGGCGGCAGTGGCCGTCGCGTCGGTGGTGGCGGCGTTCATCGGCTCACGACCTTGGGCGAGAGCGCGGAGAGAAGGATTTCGGCACGGCCGCGGGCGCCGAGGCCGTCGGCGTCGCCGGCCATCACGTGCCCGAGGTACTCGTTGTTGCTGCCGGCGGCCTTGACCGTCCGGCCGGCCTCGGCCACCTGCAGCTCCAGCACATCCGGCGCGGCACGCACCTCGTCCGCGCCGTCGACACCCTCCAGCACTCCGCCGGTGTCCGGGACCAGGAACGCGATGGCGGCGCTGCGCAGCCCGGTGTCCTGCCGGCGCAGGTCCGGCTCACGGCCGAGGGCCACGTCGACACATGCCGCGGCCAGGTCGATGCCGGTGACGTGGCGGACGAGCTCGGTGATGCGGTTCCCGGCCGGGCGGGGATTGACCTCCACGACACGGGGGCCGTCGGCCGTCAGCTTGATCTCGGTGTGCGACACGGCCGTGTGCAGACCGAGCGCCCGCAGTGCCATCACTGCCGTTTCACGGGCGGCTTCGGCGTCCGCGGGGGTGAGCGCCGCCGGGAACATGTGCCCCGTCTCGATGAAGGCGGGCGCCCCGCCGATGCTCTTGTCGGTCACCCCGACCACGTGTACCGTGCCGCCGGACGAGACGGTCTCCACGCTGACTTCCGGACCGTCGAGGAGCTCTTCCAGCAGGACGACGGGGGCGCGCCGCTGTCCCCGCGCGTTGACGGGAAACTCGGCAAGGGCACGGAAGGCGCCAGCCAGTTGCTCCTCGTCGTCGACGCGTCGGACGTACATCCCGGCGCACAGGTCCACCGGCTTGAGGACGAGCGGGTAGCCGATGCGACGCGCCGCCCCCGATGCGTCGGCCCAGTCCCCGCAGACCGCGAAGCGCGGCCCCGGCACGCCCGCGTCGGCCAGGATGCGGCGCGTCGCGTCCTTGCGGCACGCGGCCTCCACCGCCTCAGGAGCGTTGCCGGGGAGCCCGAGCCGCCCGGCGATGCGAGCGGCCGTCGGCAGGTAGTAGTCGCAGGACGTGATCACACCGTCGAAGCCGAACGCGTCGTGGGCCCGGCCGACGAAACGCAGCACGGCCTCGGTGTCATTGGTGTCGGCCGTCAGTACATGGCGGGCGCCGAGCAGCGGGTGTGCGGTGCCCTCCGGCGCGGAGCGCAGGTAGTGGTGCAGGTCCCGGGTGAGGAAGGTGAACTCGTGGCCGGCCTCGCGGATCGCCCGTGGCAGCAGCCTGCTCATCGATCCGACCCAGCTTTCGACCATCAGCAGATGAGCCACGGCTTCCCCTTCTCGCACGGCAGTTGAGGGACCACACAGGCCGGCGGGCGCGCCCTGGGCGCGGCGCCTTGACCGCAGCGCACACTATCCATAATGGTTATCGTTGTCACTACTGTCACGGCTCCACTTCTCGCCATGCGAGACCGACACCCGCCGCGCCGACTCCGCCACACCTCTCCCCACTGCGGCCGCTCCTCCGCGGCGCGGGAGTCCCCGGAGCAGGCCGACGGGTGGGGCCGCAAGCAGGGCCGCGAGTACGCCACTTCGGTGGGCCGGACCGGCCGGCGGACCGCACCACGTCACCTTCCAGCGAAACGGACTTCCCCGATGACCGACGCACCGGACAACCCCTCGTACACCGTGCGGCCCGCCTCACCGGCCGACGTGGAGGGAGCGCGTCGCCTCATGCTCGACACCTTCTACCGGGAGTTCGACTACGGCTACGTACCCGCGTGGCACCGCGACGTCGTCGACATCACGGCCACCTACCTCGACAACCCCCGGCACCTGCTCCTGGTGGCGGTGCACGACGGCGAGGTCGTCGCCACCACCGGCGTACGCTCGGGAGGGCCGGTTCACCCGCCGCACCCCCGCTGGCTGGCGGAACGCTATCCCCCGGTGACGACGGCCCAGCTCGTGCGGGTGTACGTCCGGCCGGAACACCGCCGCCACGGCCTGGCGCGGAAGCTGGTGCGTCAGGCATGCGCCTTCGCCGCCACGACGCCCGGTTACGACAGCATCTACCTGCACACCAATGTCAACGTGGAAGGCGCGGAAGCCTTCTGGCGGAGTGTGGCCAAGGAAGTCTTCGATGCCCGTGCGACGGGCGAGCACGGCGCCGGAGTCGCCACCGTGCACTTCGAGATTCCCATGCCCCACTGACCGCGCGCCGACTGCGCACCGGGAGCCGCGCCCACCGCAGAGCGCCCCGCCGGGATGCCTCGTCCGGACCACCGCCCGCCGTGGCCCGCCGTCGCCCGTCGTGGCACGTCGCCACCCGCCGTGGCTCGTGGCGGCCACCCGGCGCCCGGGCAGCAAGCAGCCGTGTGCCCGACGCCGGCGACGAGGCCGGTGTCGGGCACACGGCAAAGACCGCGTCCTCATGCGCCCGCGCACCGCCGCCCGAGGAGAACGCGGCGCAGGGCGCAGCGTCCCGTACGGCTGCCGTACGTACCGGACGGAGGGAGATCAGGCTTCGCGGGAGCCCTCGTACATCGCTTCGATGGCCTCGGCGTACGTGCGCTCCACGACGGGGCGCTTGACCTTGAGGCTGGGGGTGAGTTCACCGTGCTCGACGTCGAGGTCGCGCGTCAGCACCGAGAACTTCTTGATGGTCTGCCACCGCTGCAGGTCGCCGTTGACCCGCTGGACGAAGCCGTCGATCAGCTCGTGGACCTGCGGCGAGGAGACGACGTCGGCGTAACTGCGGCCGCCGAGGCCGTGGGATGCCGCCCAGGGCATGATGACCGTCTCGTCGAGGGCGATCAGGGCGGTGCAGAAGTTGCGGCCGTTGCCGATGACCAGGATGTTGCTGACGAACGGGCAGACGGCCTTGAAGCGGCCCTCGATCTCGGTGGGCGCCACGTACTTGCCGCCCGAGGTCTTGAACACGTCCTTCTTGCGGTCGGTGATGCGGAGGAACCCGTCCCCGTCCACCTCACCGATGTCGCCGGTGCGGAACCAGCCGTCGCTCTCCAGGACCTCGGCGGTCTTCTCCGGAAGGTTGTGGTAGCCGCGCATGACACCGGGGCCTCTCAGGAGGACCTCGCCGTCCTGGGCGATACGGACCTCGGTACCGGGCAGTGGTTTGCCCACCGTTCCGACCCGGTAGCCCTCGGCGGGATTGACGGTGCAGGCGGCGCTGGTCTCCGTCAGGCCGTAGCCCTCGAAGACGTGCACGCCGGCGCCGGAGAAGAAATAGCCGATGTCCGCGGCGAGGGCGGCACTGCCGGAAACGCTGCCGCGCAGATTGCCTCCGAAGGCCGCGCGGATCTTGCCGTAGACCAGTTTGTCGGCGACGGCGTGCTGCACGGCGAGCGCCAGGGGCACCCGGCGTCTTCCCGTCGCCGCTGCGCTCTCCTGCCCGGTCCTGGCGTAGTCGCGGGCGACCTTCGCCGCCCAGAGGAAGATCTTGTACTTGGCGCCGCCCTCGGCTCTCGCTCTGCCCGCGATGCCGTTGTAGACCTTCTCGAAGATCCGCGGCGCGGACGCCATCACGGTGGGCCGGACCGCGGGCAGATTGGTGATGATGCGGTCGACGCGCCCGTCCACCGCCATCACATGACCGGTCCTGATCTGGCCGGAGATCAGCGCCTTGCCGAAGACGTGGGACAGGGGCAGCCACAGGAACTGCACATCGTCGGAGCGCAGCAGCCCGCTGACCTCCTGTGCGACGCCCTGGTACGACCAGCAGTCGTGAACCAGGCGCACGCCCTTGGGCGGGCCGGTCGTGCCGGAGGTGTAGATCAGGGTGGCGAGGTGCTCCGGCTCAATGGCCCGGACCGCCTGCTCGATCGCGTCCGGGTGCTCTTCCAGATACGCGGTTCCGCGCTTCTCCAACTCAGCGAGGGACAGCACCTCCAGCCCCGCCACCTGCGGGCTGTCCGCCCCGGGATCGAAGAGGATCGCGTGGTCGAGGTCGGGCAGGCGGTCGGCGTTGGCGACCACCTTGGCCAGCTGGGCGGCATCTTCGACGAAGATCGCCCGGCTGCCGGAGTCGGAGAGGATGTACACCGTCTCATCGGCGTTGGTGCTGGGGTAGACGGCGGTGGCGGCGGCTCCCGCGCACATCGCGCCCAGGTCGGCCAGGATCCACTCCACCCGGGTGGAGGAGGAGATCGCCACCCGCTCCTCGCGCCGCACGCCGAGGGCGAGCAGCCCGGCCGCGATCGCCGTGACACGCTCGGCGGTCTGCGCCCATGTCAGCGAGCGCCACTGCACGGCGCCGGAGTCACCGTCGCCGACAGGCACGGGGTAACGGTAAGCCTCGGCCCCGGGTGTGGCCTCGACCCTTGAGAGGAACAGGTGCGCCACGGAAACCGGGCGGCTTTCAAGAAGGGACTGCGCGGAACTCACATTGACCTCCGGGCCCAGGTGCGCCCATCAACGACTTGTTAACTGACCGGTAACTGGAAAGTAGGGGTGAGACTAGACGCAAGTCCGCCGACGTGTAAGGGCTGAGGACACCGAAGGGAGCCGAACTTTCACTTCGCGCGCCGCCCTGCCGCGTACGCCCGCCGGCCAGGCGGGCGGTTCAGGAACGCGGGGCGTGGCCGCGCCGGGACGCGCGCGGCGCCGAGCCGGTGGCCGACGTGTGGCCGGCGGGCGGCGCAGTCCAACTGCCGAGCAGCCGCAGCGCGTCGTCCGCACGCGGGTCCGGCGCGGTGAAAACGACCAGCGACCGGCCCTCGTCCCCGGGCAGCGACAGGGTCTCGTACGCCAGCTCGAAACCGCCCACCAGCGGGTGCCGGAAGCTCTTGGTGCCGTAGGACTTCTCCCGTACCTCCTGTGCCGCCCACAGCGCCCGGAACTCCGGGCTGCGGCGGCTCAGTTCCGTCACGACCCGGCCCAGCCGCGCGTCCCCGGGACGGCGGCCGGCCGAGAGGCGCAGGAATCCCACGGTCTGCCGCGCCACGTCGTCCCACTGCGGGTAGAGGTCGCGGGCGGAGGGGTCGAGGAAGACGTGACGCGCGAGGTTCGACCGCCCGGACTCGGCTCCACCGAGGCCGCCGACGAGGGCGCGGGCCAGGTCGTTTGCGGCAAGGACGTCCATCGCGGGCCCCAGGAGATACGAGGGAACGGCTCCCACGGCGGCGAGAAGACGATGCAGGTCCTCCCGTACGGCCACGCCCTGAAGGGCTTCGGCGCCACCGGGGTCGGCGCCCTCGGAGTCCGCGTGATCCGCGGTGCCCCCGGGGCGGGCGGCTCCCGCAAAGGGGGCAGCCCTGCGGACGGCCCCGCGCGCGAGGTCGTACAGGTGCGTCCGCTCGGTCGGACCGAGGCGCAGTACCCGTGCCAGCGCGTCCAGCACGGCGTCTGACGGGTTGCGGGCGCGGCCCTGCTCGAGACGCGTGTAGTACACGACACTGACTCCCGCGAGTTCGGCCACCTCCTCCCGGCGCAGCCCCGCGACCCGGCGCCGGCCGATGGCGGGAAGACCGGCGGCCCCGGGGGACACCCGGGAACGCCGCGACTTCAGAAAGGCACCGAGCTCACTGGCTGCGTTCATGCGCGCCAGTATGCGCCGAGGCGGCGCCCGGCAGCCTGTCCCCGTCAGTACCCCCCTTGCGACCTGCGCGTTCCTGCCCTGCCCCGACCTGGTACTCGCGGAGTAATGGTTCCGCGCCCACCGTGCCGCGACGGTGGACCCGGGTGCGGATCCGCACCTCGCCGCCCGGCGTCACGGCGTTCCGGGTGGCACACGGACTGGCGATACGACAGGAGCGGCTTCGATGCGCGCGGTGGTTTTCTCCCGATACGGGGACGAGAGCGTCCTGGAACTCACGGAACGGCCCGAGCCGGCTCCGGCGGACGGAGACGTGCTGGTGGAGGTCAGGGCAGCAGGTGTGAATCCGGTCGACTGGAAGCACCGCGAAGGGGCCGTACGCAGCGACCGGCCCTTCCCGCTGGGAATGGGCTGGGACGTCTCGGGTGTGGTGCGAAGCACCGTGCCGGGCGGCCCGGCGGTCGGTGAGGCCGTGTACGGCATGCTGCCGCTGCCGTACGGAGGCGCCTACCAGGAGCTGTGCGTCCTGCCCGCGTCCGCCGTGGCGCCCAAGCCGGCCCGCCTCTCCCACGAGGAGGCCGCCGCCGTGCCCCTGGCCGCCCTGACGGCCTGGCAGGCGCTCGAGACGGCGGGGGTCACGGCCGGCCTGCGCGTCCTGGTGCACGCGGGCGCGGGCGGCGTCGGGCACTTCGCCGTGCAATTCGCCCGGCACCGCGGGGCACACGTCACCGCCACCGCCTCCGCCCGCAACCTGGAGTTCCTCCGCAGGCTCGGCGTCGACGAGCCGGTGGACCGCGCGACGGCGGACCTGGCCTCCGGGGAGCCGTTCGACGTCGTCCTGGACACCGTCGGCGGCCCGGTGCAGCACGCGTCGTGGCGGCTGCTGCGCCCCGGTGGCACGCTCGTCACCCTGCCGGAACCGGTGGACGAAGCGCACCGCATCCCCGGCGTCACGGCCCGCCGCATCATCGTCACTCCCGACGGCGAAGCACTGCGCACGATCGGCGAGCTGATCGACTCCGGCGCCGTGCACGTCGAGGTCCAGTCGGTCCTCCCGCTGCAGGAGGCCGCGGAGGCACACCGGGTGAGCAGCGAGGGCAGGGTGCGCGGAAAGCTGGTCCTCCGTCTGTGACGGAACCGGTCCCGCCGCCACAAGGCCCCGGTCGCCCTGGCTGCCCACGCTTGTGACCCCCGATTCCGTTCCGATTCCCGGTCCCCGGCTGCGAATCCCGGCCCGGCGCGGGCTCCGGCCCGGCCGGCCCGGGCTCCAGCTCGGCGCGGCCGGCTCGGCCGGCTCGGCTCCGGTGAGTGTGCGGACGGCCTTGCTGATCGCTTCCTGGCGTCTTCGGTGCAGCGCTCTTCAGTTGTGCGTCGTGACGGCAGGCGCAGCTGACGGCAGGCGCAGCTGGCGGCAGGCGCAGCTGGCGGCAGAGCGGCCGCAAGGTCTCGGATGATCTCGGTCCTCATGGGCCTGCGGGAATGCGCAGCTTCGCTGCTTCGGCCCCGCCTGCCGTGTCCGCCGCGGCGCCGGCGGTGGCCCGGCCGGCAGTCGGCGGACGGCCGCACCGCCCTGCGGGGCGTCCGCCTTTGACCGGCCGGGGCAGCGGGCTGCCCGTTCCCCCATGGAGAAGACGTCGGCGTCCACCCGGGCACGTCCGCACCGGCCGGTCCGGCAACCGTCCCGGGTGAGGTCGAGGGCGCCGGAGTGCACGGGGCGGATATGCCGGCCGTGAGAGGCGGCGGAAACGTCGCCGGCCCGGTGGCGGGGGGTGGCCTCCCACCGGTGACACGTACGCGCGAGTGCTCGAAGTCCAACCTTTTCGCTACTGTTCACACAGTCAGAGATTGTCATGCTCGCGGCACACCACAGACTCGCGCACTCCTCCGGAGGCCCCCACCATGCGCACACTGCTCGTCCGTTTCGGCGTCCTGGCCTCGGCCGCCGTAGCCCTCACCGGGTCGCTGTCCCCTGCCGCGACCGCCGGTCCGGCGCCGGCGCCGGCCGCTTTCGCATCCGGCACCTTCAACGTCCTCACCTACAACGTGGCCGGGCTTCCCGAAGGGCTCAGCTCCGGCAGTCCCGCCACCAACACGCCCCTGATCAGCCCCCGTCTCGGCGCGTACGACATCGTCAACGTCCAGGAGGACTTCAACTACCACGCCGCCCTCTACGCCGGTGACGACCATCCCCACCGCACCGCCACCAGCGGCGGCGCGGGCTTCGGAGACGGCCTCAACACCCTTTCGGACGTGCCCTTCGAGGACTTCGTGCGAATCCGCTGGAACGCCTGCACCGGCACGGACTGCCTGACGCCCAAGGGCTTCACGCTCGCCCGTGTACGGCTCGCCGAAGGCGTCTTCGCCGACCTGTACAACGTCCACACGAACGCCGACACGACGGACGCCGCCCTCGCCGCCCGCCGGGCCAACATCAACCAGTTGTCCGCGTTCATCAGGACCCACTCCGAGGGCAACGCGGTGGTCGTCATGGGAGACACCAACACCCGCTACACCCGCACCGGCGACAACATCCGCACCCTCGCCCTCGAGAACGGCCTCACCGACGCCTGGGTGCGGCTGGTCCGCGGCGGCTCCGCGCCGCCCGCCGGGAGCGACGCGCTGGTCTGCGACCAGGCCGCGCCGACCGACTCCTGCGAGGTCGTCGACAAGATCCTCTACCGAGGCGGCCCGCTCGTCGGCCTCACCGCGACCCGCTACCACAACGAGTGGGCGTCGTTCCTCGACCCCGCAGGCAAGCACCTGTCCGACCACTATCCGCACTCCGCCGTCCTCGACTGGCGGCTGCCCGCCGACCGGCGCGCGAGCGACTTCTTCGGCGGCCCGCACGGCACCGCCTTCAACGACGCCGCCCACCTGCCCGCCGCACCCTCCCCCCGCACCCTGACGCTGCGCGGCGGATCCCGGCTCGACGCCGTCTCGCTCACCCACGACGGCGGTACGGTGCTCGCCCACGGTGGTACGGGCGGCACCGCGACATCCCTCACCCTCGCGCCCGGCGAGCACCTGGCCTCCGTGACGCTGACCAAGGGGCGGAAGGACGGCAGGACCCGGATCTTCTCCGCCGCCCTGACCACCGACCGGGGGCGGACGCTCTCGGCCGGTTCGGCCACGTCGGACAGGGTCACCTTCACCGCACCCGCCGGCTGGCGGCTCGTCGGCTTCACGGGGCGCTCCGGCGCCGAGGTCGACAAGCTCGGAGTCATCTACGCGCCGCTCCCCTGACGCGCCGGCCGACTTCCGGGCATGCCCGCCGCCGACCGGCGGACGAGGGTTCGATGGTGCCGGGGCGGGCACACCGGTCACATGGGCACGCGGAACGGCATCGCACCCCCCGTCCGGCACCGGTGGATGAGCCGGTTCGGGGCGGCGCTCCTCTCCGCCCTCCTTCTCACCGGCTGCGTTCTCTACAGCGACCGCGACGAGCGAGACGCGCCGCGGCCCTCCCCCGGAGCCGGACGTGAAGTGCCGCTGAGGGTCCTGGAGCAGGGTGACGCGACGCTGGCGTTCGTCCCGGTGAGCTTGGAGGGCGAGGGCCCCTTCATGTTCGCCCTGGACACCGGTGCCTCCGCCAGCGTCGTCAGTGAGGACGTCGCCGACCGCGTCGGTCTGGAGCGCACCGGCGAGCGTCGTTCGGTGAGCGGGATCCTCGGCACCGGGCAGGTTCCCGTCGCACGGGTGGAGCAGTGGGCCGTCGGTGACGTACGTATCGACCCCGGCGAGGTCACGATCCTCGACCTCGGCCCTCCCAGGGGCGGCGGCGGGATTCAGGGCCTGCTCGGCTCGGACGTGCTCAGCGACTTCGGTTCGATCACCATCGACTACGACAACGGGGTCCTCAGAATCCCCGCGACGTGACGATGCCACCCGCGCCGGGAGCCGGCAGCCGGGCCTCCGCCGCCCACGGTGAGCGAACCCGTCCCTGCTCGACGTCCGCGACCCGGCTTTCGCTCATCAACCGGTCCGGGTACCGCCCGCGGTCCTGCGTCCTGCGCTCCACCGGCCTCACGCGCGGCCCCTGGGTGTCCCAGCCGGGCGCCCGGGACCGGCGGTTCCCGGGAACGGTCCAGGTCGGGGTCATGCGAAAAGGGTGCCCCGCATGTGTGCGTTCGCACGCACGCGGGGCACCCCTGTCGGCCCGGTGGGAGTCAGTCCCCCTCGGTCTCGAACGTGCGCAGCAGGTCGGCAGCGACGCTCACGGCAATGGTCGCCGGTTCCTTACCGGTGATGTCGGCCAGCCCGATCGGGGTCTTGATCCGGTCGACGGTGGCCTCGTCGTGACCGCCCTCGGTGACCAGGCGTTTGCGGAACCGCATCCACTTGGCCGCCGACCCGATGAGCCCGATGGAGCCGAGACGGGGTGTGCGCAGGGCGGCGTCGCACAGGGCGGCGTCCTCGGCGTGATCATGGGTCATGATCAGGACATGGGTGCCGGGCGGCAACTCCTCCAGCACCTCCTCGGGCAGCAGCGGCGTGTGGTGCACATGCACCTGCGCCACCGCGTCTGCCAATACGTCGAGCCGCTGCTTGCTGAGGATGTCGGAGCGGCTGTCGATCAGATGGAGGTCGAGGTCCTGACGTGCCAGGACGCGCGCCAGTTCCAGCCCGACGTGCCCGACGCCGAAGATCGCCACCGCCCGTACCACGGGCAGTGGTTCGAGCAGTACCGAAACCGTGCCGCCGCAGCACTGCACGCCGTGCTGGTTGATCACCTTGTCGTTCAGGGCGAAATCGATCAGTTCGGGCTCCGGCCTGGACGCGGCGATCATCTCCCGGGCCCGGTCGATCGAGACGGCCTCGATATTGCCGCCACCGATCGAGCCCCATGTCTCGGTCTGCCCCACGACGAGCTTCGCACCGGCCTCGCGCGGAGCATGGCCGCGCACGGTCGCCACGGTCACCAGCACGCCGGACTCCCGGCGTGCTCGCAACCGTGCGACCGCGGCGACCCACGTCATGTCAGGCACCGCTCAGCGCTTCTGCGTCGGTTCGGATCTTGCCGTCGGCGTGCCCGTTTCCAACGTGGCCATGGGTGGCGAGCCCGTTGCGGGCATCACCGTTCCCCGTGGCTTCGCCCTGGCGAGCCGCCTGGATCGCCCAGTACACCGCCTCCGGTGTCGCGGGTGAGGCCAACTCGACACCGACCCCGCTCGGCCCGAACGCGGCGGCAGCCTGCCGCAACGCCTCTCGCACGCAGAAGGCCAGCATCAGCGGAGGCTCACCCACCGCCTTGGACCCGAACACCGCACCCTCTTCCGTGGCGTTCTCCAGAAGAGTGACGTGGAACTCCTCCGGCATCTCCGAGAAACTCGGCAGCTTGTAGGTGCTGGCGGCCTGCGTCAGCAGCCGGCCGCGGTTCGGCCCGTCACCGGCGTCCCATCGCAGGTCCTCGAGCGTCAGCCAGCCCGCGCCCTGCACGAAACCGCCCTCGACCTGTCCGATGTCGATCATCGGGGACAGGCTGTCGCCGACATCGTGCACGATGTCCACCCGCCGGATGCGGTACGCGCCGGTGAAGCCGTCCACCTCCACCTCGGCCGCGGCGGCGCCGTAGGAGAAGTACTTGAACGGCGAGCCACGGAACGTCTTCACGTCCCAGTGCAGACCCTCGGTCCGGTAGAAACCGGCCGCCGACAGCTGCACCCGCTGGAAGTACGCGGTGCGCACCAGGTCGTCCCAGGCCAGCTCCCTGTCGCTGCCCAGGACGCGCGCGACGCCCTCGACGATGCGCACGTCCGACGCGTTCGCCCCGAGCTGGGTGCCGGCCACCCGCAGCAGCCGCTCCCGCAGCTGCTCGCAGGCGTTCTTCACCGCCGCACCGTTGAGATCGGCTCCGGAACTGGCGGCGGTGGCAGAGGTGTTGGGGACCTTGTCGGTCCGCGTGGGGGCCAGCCGCACCTTGTGCAGCGGGATGCCCAGCGTGGTCGCGGCCACCTGCAGCATCTTCGTGTGCAGGCCCTGCCCCATCTCGGTGCCGCCGTGGGTGATCAGGACCGAGCCGTCCTTGTAGATCAGCACCAGCGCGCCGCCCTGGTTGAAGGCGGTGAGGTTGAACGAGATGCCGAACTTGATCCCGGTGATCGCGAGCGCCCGCTTGGTGTGCGGGTGCGCGGCGTTGAAGGCCGCGATCTCGCGCTTGCGATCGGCGATGCCGCCGTGCTCCTGCACCTGCTGCCACGTGGTGGAGATCCGTTCGGCCTGGGTGACCGGCTGTCCGTACGGCGTGGTCTGGCCCTGCCCCGGCTGGTAGAAGTTGCGCTCCCGCAACTCCGTCGGGTCCACGCCGAGCAGTGGCGCGCACCGGCCCAGGATGTCCTCGATCACCAGCATGCCCTGGGGGCCCCCGAAGCCGCGGAAGGCCGTGTTGGAGACCTTGTTGGTCCTGGCGATGCGACCGGCGACGCGCGCGTTCGGAATCCAGTAGGTGTTGTCGATGTGGCACAGCGCGCGGGCCACCACCGGCTCGGACAGGTCGAGGCTCCAGCCGCCGTCCGCGGTCAGGGTGGCGTCGAGTGCCTGGATGCGGCCGTCGGCGTCGAACCCGATCTTCCACGCGGCGTGGAACCCGTGGCGCTTGCCGGACATGGTCAGGTCCTGCGTGCGGTTGAGCCGCACCCGGACCGGGCGCCCGGTCAGCTTGGCGCCGAGCGCCGCGATGGCCGCGAAACCGTGCGGCTGCATCTCCTTGCCGCCGAAGCCGCCACCCATCCGCAGGCACTGCACGGTCACCTCATGGCTGTGCAGGCCGAGCACGTGCGCGACGATCTCCTGCGTCTCCGAGGGGTGCTGGGTGCTGCTCTGGATGAACAACTGCCCGTTCTCGTCGACGAGGGCCAGGGCCGCGTGCGTCTCGAGGTAGAAGTGCTCCTGGTCGGAGAACTGGAACTCGCCGGTGAACACGTGCGCGGAGTCGGCGAAGCCCGCGTCGATGTCGCCGGTCGCCATCACGGGCCGCGCGCCGTGGAAGCTCTCGGCCTCGATCGCCTCCCGCAGCGTGATCAGGGAGGGTTGTTCGTCGAGTTCCACCTCGACGGCAGCCGCACCGAGCCGGGCAGCCTCCAGGGTCTCGCCGAGCACCCACGCGACCGCATGACCGTGGAACATGACTTCGTCGGGGAAGAGCGGTTCGTCATGCTTCATCCCGGCGTCGTTGACGCCGGGCACGTCGGCAACGGTCAGCACGCGGACCACACCGGGCACGACGAGCGCGGGCTCGGTGCGCAGCGCGGTGATCCTGCCGTGGGCCTTCATGACCTGCACCGGGTAGGCGTGCAGCACGCCCCTGGTGCGGTGGATCAGGTCGTCGGTGTAGAGCGCGGTGCCGGTGACGTGCAGGCCGGCGCTCTCGTGCGGCATCGTGACGCCGACGGTGGGCTTCTCGGGGCGCTCGGACAAATGACTCATGACGACACCGCCTCGGTGGTTTGCGCGTACAGCTTCAGCAGGCTCTGCCCCAGCATCGCGGACCGGTAGACGGCGCTGGCGCGATGATCGTTCATCGGGGTGCCTTCGCCCCGCAGCACCCGGGCCGCGGCCTCGGCGGTCTCCGCGGTCCACGGCTCGCCCTCCAGGGCCGCCTCGGTGGCGCGGGAGCGGATCGGGGTGGCGGCCACGCCGCCCAGGCCGATGCGCGCCTTGCGGACGATCCCGTCCTCGATGTCGAGCGCGAAGGCGACTGCCACGCTGGAGATGTCGTCGAAGCGCCGCTTGGCGATCTTGTGGAAGGCCACGACCGGCGACAGCGGCAGGGGGACGTGTACCGCCCGGATCAGCTCACCGGGACGGCGCACGCTCTGCCGGTAGCCGGTGAAGTAGTCCGCCAGCGGGACCTCGCGCTCACCGTCCGCGTCGGCGAGCACCACGGACGCCTCGAGGGCGAGCAGCACCGGTGGGCTGTCGCCGATCGGAGAGCCGGTACCCAGGTTGCCACCGAGGGTCGCACCGTTGCGGATGAGCCGGGATGCGAACTGCGGGAACAGCTCCGCCAGCAGGGGGACGGCGCCGTCGAGGCGGCGTTCGATCTCGGTGAGCGTCAGCGCCGCCCCGATCTCGATGTGGTCGGATCCGACGCGCAGCTCCCGCAGTTCGGGCAGCCGGTCGACGGCGACCACGCAATCCGCCCGGCGGGAACGGATGTTCACTTCCACGCCCCAGTCGGTGGAGCCGGCGACCACCACCGCGTCGGGCCGCTCACGCAGCAGCTGCAACGTCTCGGCCAGGGTGCTCTTCCGCAGGAACGCACTGTCGTCCTGGGCGTATTCGGTGGCGACCGGTGCGGGCGGCGCCTGCTCGCGACGCTGCGCCAGCGGGTCCTCGTCGGCGGGTGTGCCGACGGCGAACGCGGCGTCGCGAATCGGGCGATAGCCGGTGCAGCGGCACAGGTTCCCACTCAGCGCGTGCAGATCGAAACCGTTCGGACCGTGCTCGGCGTCGGCGCTGTCAACCGCGTCCGCGTGCGGGCAGCGGTCGGGCCGGTAGTACTCGGCGGCCATGCTGCAGACGAATCCCGGCGTGCAGTAGCCGCACTGGGAGCCGCCACGGACCGCCATCTCCTCCTGCACCGGATGCAGGGCGGGAGGCGTGCCGGGCTCGCCGGCGGTGGCGAGACCTTCGGAGGTGATGATCTCCTGGCCGTCGAGCGCCGCGACCGGGACCAGGCAGGCGTTGACCGCCACCCAGTCGGTGGGCTTGTTCACCCCGGGACGGGCCACCAGGACCGAACAGGCGCCGCATTCACCCTCGGCGCAGCCCTCCTTGGTGCCGGTGAGTCCACGCTCGCGCAGAAAGTCCAGCACCGTGGTGTGGGGCGCAGCCGGTGAAATCGGTGCTTCTTTTCCGTTGACCGTGATCCGCGCCGCTACCATGACGGGCCTCCGCTTCGGTGCGCGATCGGTCGATTCAGCATGTTCGCCAATTTCCGGCAGCTTTCTGTGTTCAGCGGCGCCACGTGACAAGACCGGGCGCGGCGCGGCACGCGACAGCGGCGTGCCATGAGGTGGTGAAGGGAAAACTGGAATGTGCCGCGGACGGGCACATCAGAGGGGAATGCGCCGCGGAGGGCACATCGAAGCGGATGTGCCACGGACCGGGCACATCAGGACGGCGCGATCAGCAGCCGTGAGCGATACGACCCGGAACCCAGACCGTGCTGTGGGCGAGGCGACTCAGATCAGAGCTGGTGTACATCCGCTGGTCGCCTCCTCTCGGTCGTTATGGGTGGACGTTGACCGCAAGTTAGTGGCTGGCGCCACGGAGGTCAAGAGGTCGCCCGGCGACTCCGGAGAACCGAGCGGATTCGCGGCCGGTGCGCCGCCGCGGGTGCGCCGCATCCAGAGGCCGCCCACCGCGGCCTCGACCCGGCCCTCCCACTCCTCCGCGGCCTCGACCCGGCCCTCGCGGTGGCGCCGGGACTGTCCCACGCCCCGGACGGCAGCGCGCCGACAGGCACCGCAGCGGTTCACGGCATCGCAGGTGGGCTCGCGGAGTAGGCGCTCGACCCGTCGGGGCAGGTCCCACAGCGCAGCCGCCCGCAGCGCCTGATCGTATGAGCCGGTGGCGCGCACCGGGAGATCGAGGCGCCGGTGCTGCCGGCTCCGGGCACCCGATGGCGTTCACCGGCCTCGGGCACGGCGGCCGGGCCCGACGGCGTGAACGCCCTGCGGGGCGGGCGCCGGCGCGGGTTGCCGGCGAAGCCGGCCCGGTGATCGGTGCATCCGGCCACAAAGCTTGAACACGAATCACACACGCCCTCTCTACATACCGGCCCCGATGCTCTAGATTGACCGTGCTTCAGCCGTTCGGACACGAGGCGACCATTAATGATCAGTAGGTCCGGCGCTACGAAAAGCCAGCAGTCGCGTCCCCGGCGCCAGACGTGGGGGTGATCTGGAGCCCGAGAGAGGGCCTCGGGTGCGGGGAGCACCCGAGGTTTCGACGGTTCCCACGCACCTCGAGAGTCCGGCAGGACGTGCGAGTCCGCTGCAGCCGGGGTGGGTTGTTTCGAGTAGCACTGAGATGGCCGGGATGTCATGCGCGGGGGGCGGGGGCCTCCCGCGGGGAGGAACAGCGCGGCGCGGGGGGCGGGGGTGCCTCCCGGGGGCAAGCGGTGTGAGGCGCACACGTCGAACCACTGACGACCTGGGGGGGTCCTGTGCAGCAGGGGGAATTAGTCGACCCGTTTCCGTCGGCGAGCGGGCGTCTGGCGAATGGGGCGATCAGCCGGCCCGCTGTCGACTGGGAACAGCGGTACCGCCGTATCGTGATCGCCAGCGATACCGCGGCCACCGCCTTCGTGGTGGCGTCCATCGGCAACTTCTTCGGGGCCCGGGACGCGGCCAACTGGCACGAGAAGTGGGGAATTCTCGCGTTCGGCACCGAGCTGCTGGTGCTCGGAGCGCTTGCGGTGAGCCGGTCGTGGGCTCCGGCCGTGCTCGGCCAGGGGGCCGAGGAGTTCCGCCGGCTCGGACGATCACTGTTCACGGCGACCGTCGTACTGGCGCTCGGCGGGATCGCCCTCACCTCGCGCAACATCAAGCTCTGGATCTTCGTCGCGATCCCCGCGATCGCGCTCGTCACCATGACCGTGCGGTATCTGCTCCGTCTCTGGCTGCACAAACAGCGTAAGGAAGGGCGGTGCCTGAGACCGGTGCTCGCTGCCGGGAGCCCGGCCACCGTGCGCGACCTGATCACCCGGACCCGCAAGTTCCCGCACCTCGGCTGGCGGGTGGAGGCGGTGTGCACGCCGGACGGTCTCGGGCTCGACGGTGACCAACTGGACGGAGTACCGGTCGTCGGCCGGCTGTCGGACGCCGCGGGCCACGTCCGCCACGACGGCTACCGTGTCGTCGCGGTCACACCGGACCCGCACTGGTCACCGGACCGGCTGCAGCGACTGGCGTGGAACCTCGAAGGCAGCGATGCCGAGATGGTCGTGGCCCCCGTGCTGATGGAGGTGGCCGGCCCGCGGCTGCACGTCGACGCGGTGCTCGGGATCCCGCTGCTGAGGGTCAGCATGCCGAGTTTCACCGGGGGCCGCCGGGCGATCAAAGAGGTCGTCGACCGGATGGGCGCGGTGGTCCTGCTGGTGCTGTTCGCGCCGCTGATGGTGCTCGTCGGGCTGCTCGTACTGGCGGACAGCCGGGGCGGGGCGCTGTACCGCCAGCGCAGGGTCGGCAAGGACGGCCGCGAGTTCACCATCTTCAAGTTCCGCACCATGGTCGCCGGAGCCCACGGGGCACGTGCCGGGCTCGCCGACCGCAACGAGGGCGCCGGCCTGCTGTTCAAGCTCCGCCGGGACCCGCGGGTGACCCGGGTGGGAGCAGTGCTGCGCCGGTACTCGATCGACGAACTCCCGCAGCTTTTCAACGTGCTCGCCGGTTCGATGTCGCTCGTCGGTCCGCGGCCTCCGTTGCCGGAGGAGTTTGCCGCGTACGGCCCGGACATCCGGCGGCGGCTGCTGGTCAAGCCCGGACTCACCGGCTTGTGGCAGATCAGTGGACGCAGCGACCTTCCGTGGGAGGAGGCGGTCCGCCTCGACCTGCGGTACGTGGAGGACTGGTCCCTCGCCCTGGACGCAGTGATCTTGTGGAAGACGCTGCGTGCGGTGATCCACGGGCAGGGGGCGTACTGATGCGCGGGGGACTGCGGCTCACTGGTCCCGCCGGCGCGCGGACCGCAGGTCACAAGGGCCTGCCTGGGGGGAAGGACGCGTCATGAGAGTCAGCGTTTTCGGGCTCGGATACGTGGGCTGCGTGTCGGCCGCGTGCCTGGCCAGCATGGGTCACGAGGTCATCGGGGTGGACGTGAACCCGGTGAAGGTCGACCTGGTCAACGACGGGAAGGCCCCGGTGGTCGAGGAGCGGATCGGCGAGCTCATCGCCGAGGTCGTGCGGACCGGAGCGTTACGCGCCACCGGCGACGTCCGCGAGGCGATCACGGGCAGCGAGGTTTCGTTGGTCTGCGTGGGCACGCCGTCGGAGCCCAACGGCAGCCTGTGCACCACCTATCTGGAGCGGGTCACCGAGGAGATCGGCGCCGCACTGGCAGAGCGGGGCGGTCGGCAGACCGTCGTGTTCCGCAGCACCATGCTCCCGGGCACCTGTCTGAACCTGCTCGTACCGATCCTGGAGAAATACGTCGGCGGCACGGCCGGGGCGGACTTCGGCGTCGCGGTCAACCCGGAGTTCCTGCGCGAGGGCACGAGCGTGCGGGACTTCTTCGACCCGCCCAAGACCGTCATCGGCCAGCTCGACCCGGCAAGCGGCGACGCGGTGGCGGCGCTGTACGACGGCTTGCCCGGCGAGGTGTTCCGGGTGCCGGTTCCGACGGCCGAGGCGATCAAATACGCGGACAACGCCTTCCACGGCCTCAAGATCGGCTTCGCGAACGAGCTGGGCGCGGTGTGCCAGGCGCTCGGGGTGGACTCGCACCAGGTCATGGACGTGTTCCTGGCCGACCGCAAGCTGAACATCAGCCCCGCCTACCTGCGGCCCGGCTTCGCCTTCGGCGGTTCCTGCCTGCCCAAGGACCTGCGCAGCCTGGTCCACGCGGCCCAGCGCGCCGACGTCTCCGTACCCATCCTCGCCCACGTGCTGTCCTCCAACTCCGCACATCTGCAACGCGCGGTGGAGCTGGTCGAGCGTACCGGCAAGCGCCGGGTCGGCCTGTTCGGCCTGTCCTTCAAACCCGGCACCGACGACCTCCGCGAAAGCCCGCTCGTCGAGCTGGCGGAGAGGCTCTTCGGCAAGGGCTACGACCTGCGGATCCACGACGCCAACGTGAGCCTCTCCCGGCTGATCGGCGCGAACCGCGAGTACATCGAGACCCGGCTGCCGCACCTCGCGCAGCTGCTCGAAGACTCCGTCGACGAGGTGCTCGAGCACGCCGAGGTGTGCCTGGTGGGGACCAGGGACCCGGCCGTGCTGTCGGCGCTGCCCCATGGCGGCGGCCCGGTGATCGTCGACCTCATCCACCTTCCCGACGCCGAGGCGCGCCGGGCCGAACCGGGGTACATGGGCCTTGCTTGGTGACACGTCTTTCGGTGGCACGTCTTTCGGTGACACGACCGGCGGCGACCGGTCGGGCCGGCGCGTGCTGATCCTGGTGGAGAACCTGTCGGTGCCGTTCGACCGGCGCGTGTGGCAGGAGTGCACGACGCTGCGCGACGCGGGCTGGGAGGTGCACGTCATCTGTCCCCGGGGGGAGAAGCGGGACACGGAGCCGGAGGCGGAGATCGACGGGGTGCGGATCCACCGCTACCCGTTGCGCGCGGCCACCGGAGGACCGGCCGGCTACCTGCGGGAGTACGGATCGGCGCTGTGGCATACGGCCCGGCTGGCCCGCAGGGTCGGCCCGGTCGACGTGGTCCACGCCTGCAACCCGCCCGACCTGCTGTTCCTGCCGGCGCTGTGGCTGAAGCGGCGCGGCGCGCGGTTCGTCTTCGACCAGCACGACCTGGCGCCCGAGCTGTACCTCTCCCGGTTCGGCCGCGGCAAGGACCTGCTCTACCGCGCCGTGTGCGTGCTGGAACGGCTGACCTACCGGGCGGCGGACGTCGTGATCGCCACGAACGAGAGCTACCGGGACGTCGCGGTGCGCCGTGGCGGTCGACGCCCCGAGGATGTCTTCGTGGTGCGCAGCGCGCCCCAGATCGACCGGTTCCAATCTGTGCCGCCCGAGGCGGAGTTGAAGCGCGGCAAGCCCCATCTGCTGTGCTACCTCGGCGTCATGGGCCCTCAGGACGGCGTCGACTACGCCCTGCGGGCCCTCGCGAAGCTGCGCGACGAGTTCGGGCGGACCGACTGGCACGCGGTGTTCGTCGGCGCCGGCGACGCCTTCGACGCGATGGTGGAGCTGTCCCGGCGGCTCGGGCTCTGTGAACAGGTGCGATTCACCGGGCGCATTCCGGACGCCGACCTGGTGCGCTACCTGTCCACCGCGGACGTGTGTCTTTCCCCCGACCCGCGCAATCCGCTCAACGACGTCTCGACCATGAACAAGGTCCTGGAGTACATGGCGATGGGCCGGCCGATCGTCTCGTTCGACCTCCGGGAGGCGCGAGTCTCCGCCGGTGACGCCGCCGTCTACGCCCCCGCGGACGACGAGGCAAAGTTCGCGGGGCTCATCGCGCTGCTCCTTGACGATCCGGAGAAGCGGGCCCGGATGGGCAAGATCGGCCAGGAGCGGATCAGCGGGCGGCTTTCCTGGCGGAACTCGCAGGCGTCGCTGCTCGCCGCCTATGCCGCGGCGTGCCGTGACCACACTCCTGTGTCGGAGGGTCGCCGGGTCCGCGCGGGGAAGAGGCCGCGCCGTTGAGCGATGACACGATCCGTCTGGTCACCATCGGGCGGATTCTCCGTCGGAGGTGGCGGCTGCTCGCCGTACTCGCCGTGGTGGGCGCACTCGTCGGCCACGGCGCCTCGGTGGTGTTCCCGCCGCGTTACACGGCGTCGGCATCCGTCCTGCTGCCGGGGCAGTGGGGGGAGCGCGAGCTGCTGACTCAGGTGGACATCGCGACCAGTTCGACGGTGGTCGACCGCGCGGCAGCCGAACTCGGCCGGACGGACGCCGGCGGCGCCGAGCCGCGGGATCGAGTGACCGCCAAGGCCGCCGACGGGAACATCATCAAGATCTCGGGGACGGCCGACACCCCGGAGCACGCACAGCAGCTCTCCGACCGGGTGGCCGAGCAGTTCGTCGAATTCGCCGCGCGGATCGCAGGCGGCAGCACCGACCCCGGAGCGGCCACGGGGCCCGAGGCGCTGCGGCAGAAGGTGGAGGAAACGAACCGCCGCATCACCGACCTGGCCAATGCGGCCGATCCGGGGCGGACCGTGGAGAGCGTGCAGGCGCGCTCCTCGCTCGAGAAGCTGCGCACCTCGCTGGAGGAGGCCATGGCCAAGCTGGACGAGGCCGACCCGGCGACCAGCAAGGCCGGCATGGTCGTCATGGGGCCGGCCGCGCGGCCGACCGGCGAGGCGCCGCCGACGAGGACGCAGCTCATCGTCGCCGGGGCACTGCTGTTCTTCCTGCTCGCGGTCATCGGCCATCTCGTCGACGCACGGGTGAATCGCCGGCTGCGCACCGGACCGGAGATCGCCGCGGCGCTGGGCTCGGCGCTGCTCGGCACGGTGGACGTGCCTGACGACCGGCGCGCGCACCGGCCACAAGACGGCGGGCCACGGGCCCGGTTCCGCCGACTCCTCGGCATCGACACGCGGTGGGACGTACCGACCCCGCCGGCCTCCGGCGACGAGGCCGGCAGACGGATCCGCTACGGGCGGGTGTGCGCTCGCGTCCGGGACCTGCTGCCGGGCTCCGGGCGGCTGCTGGTCGTCGTACCGGACGGCGACGAGACCGCCCGCCGGGCCGCGGGGCGGCTCGTCTCCGAGGCGGAGAGCGATCCTTCCGCAGGCTCTTCGAGCGGGGGAAACCCGATGCTGCGGGTGGTGGAGGTTTCGGTGGACCGGCCGATGGTGCCGGACCGCGACTGCGAGTCCGGTGCCCTGGTCGTCCTCAGCGCGGGCAGCTGGACCGCGGAGGAGCTCGCCGGCATCGCCGAGGCGTGTACGGACGGCGGGCACGAGGTCGTCGGCATCGTCGTCGCCGGTACGGTCCGGGCCCGTCCGGCGCGGTCTTCCGGCCGTTCACCGGATGCCGCCACGCCGGCGCTCGCGGTGCGCGACCGGGCGACGGGGGGTTCGGCGTGACCACGAGCAACACGCCGGAGTCGTCGGCCGCCGCTCCGCTCCTCGACCTGCAGGCGCTGGTGGTGGCGGTGCGCAGGCGCCGCAGCCTCTGGGGCGGCATGGCGCTGCTGGGACTGCTGGCCGGCGCGGCGGTGGCGGTCCTGATGCCACCGCCGCCGAGCGCGATGACCAAGGTGCTGGTCGCGCACAAGGAGGACCAGCCGAACGACACCGGAACGCTGATCCGTACCGATGTCGAGTTGCTGCAGACCACGCGGATCGCCGACCAGGCCCTGCGGGCCCTCAAGTCCCCCGAGGACCCGGAGGACTTCATGCGGGACTACCGGGGCACCGGCCTGACCAACAACCTGCTGCGGATCGACGTGACCGGTGACAGCGGCGCGGAGGCGGCGGCCCGGGCCAAGGCGCTGGCCGACGCGTTCGTCGCGGACCATGTGCGGCGGATGCGGGAAGCCGCGGAGGCCGAGGCCAAGGCCCTGCGCGACCAGCGTGACCGCATGCGGGACGAGCTCGCCCAGGTCAACGAGGCGATCGGGGACCGGTCGCCGGAGAGCGACCCGGAAGCGTCGGCGAGCATCGAGTCGCTCTTCGCCCGCCGGGCCGAACTCACCTCGCGGATCGCCGATTTCGACCAGCGCGCCGCGGAGGCGCGCACCGGCACGCCCAAGGTCGTCGCCGGCACGCAGATCGTGGACGCCCCGCGTGCGGTGCGGCACTCCCTGCCCAAGGCCGCTGTCACCAACTCCGCGATCGGGCTCGTCCTCGGGCTCGTCCTCGGGCTCGCGCTGGCCGCGGTCGGCACGGTGGTGGCGGACCGCCCGGTGTTGCGCCGGGACATCGCGGCGAACGTGGGCGCCTCGGTCATCGCGGAGCTGCGCCGCGCGTCCTTGCGGTCGGGCAGGCCGTGGCAGCGCCGACGGACCCGGGTGGCACGGGCAAGGCTCGCCTCGACCCTCGCCCGCGCCGTGCGCGGCTCCGCGGAACCGGTGTCGCTGCTGGAACTGGGCTGTGCGCGCAGCACGAGCGCGATCGCCCTGGACCTCGCCTCGGCACTGGCGCCGGAGGGGCCGGTGGTCGTCGTCGACGGTCTGCCGGGCCCGCAGCTCGCGGGCCGCCGCCCGAAGCCGGGAGGCCCGACCGTGGTCGGCGGCGGGCGAGACCCGGCCGCGTCGCATCAGGAGCGCCGGCTCGGCGTCGGCTCGGTGGCGCCCGGCACGGCGTGGACCGACCTCAAGTACCTCGGTACCCGGACCGTGCTCGTCGTGCGTGCCGGGCACGGCAGCGCCGCATGGCTGCACACCGTGGCGCGGCAGCTCGCGGACCAGCGCATCGCGGTGATCGGTGTGGTGCTGATCGACCCCGATCCGCGTGACAGGACCGACGGCACGCTGTGGGACGGGCTGCACACCGCACTGCGCGGGCGGAGCGAACAAACGGCTCAGCGGAACGGGACGAGCCGGCTGCGGGCGGAGCCGCTGCCGGTGGGGACCGCACGGGTCCCGGACAACGACCAGGAGGCACGGTAGGACATGTGTGGCATCACAGGTACTTACCGATGGCCGGACGGGAAGCCGGTGACCGACCGGCTCACCGACACCCTCGCCCACCGCGGTCCGGACGGGGCGGGCCGGTACGGCCATCGGATCGGTGACGGCGGTGACGGAGAAGTGCACCTCGGGCACCGCCGGCTCGCCATCATCGACCTGTCCGAGACCGGCGCCCAGCCGATGGTCTCTGACGGCCTCGCCCTGACGTACAACGGCGAGCTGTACAACGCGCCCGAGCTGCGTGCCGAGCTGGCAGCCGCCGGGGTGCGCTTCCGCGGTACCTCCGACACCGAGGTGCTGCTAAAGGCATGGCGGCACTGGGGCACGGACTGCCTGCCCCGGCTGCGCGGCATGTTCGCGTTCGGGATCTTCGATGAGCGCACCGGTGAACTGGTGCTGGCACGAGATCAGTTGGGCATCAAGCCGCTGTTCCTGCTCCGGCGCGGGACGGGCCTGGTATTCGCCTCCGAGCTGAAGGCACTCGCCACGGCGACCGGCGGAGCCCTGGAGGTGGACCACGCGGCACTGGTGGCCTCCCTGCTGTACTACTGGGTGCCGGACTCACGGTGCGCGTTCCGTGAGGCGGAGAAGCTGCCGCCGGGGAGCTGGCTGAGATGCCGGCCCGACGGCCGGGTGGAGCGCGGCCGGTTCTGGAACCTGAAGGACGTCGCCGCCGAGGGACGGGAGCGGGCGCGGGCCGGTGAGCTGCCGGACCTGGCCGCCATCGTCGAGGAGTCGACCCGGCGGCACATGCTCTCCGACGTACCCGTGGCGACCTTTCTCTCCGGCGGCCTCGACTCCAGCTACCTGACCGCGCTGGCGTCCCGCCACCAACCCGGGATCTCCGCCTACACGATCGGATTCCGCGCCGAGGACGCCAAGTTCGAGGCGATGCCGGACGACCTGCGCTACGCCCGGCAGGTGGCCGAGCGGTTCGGCGTCGACCTGCATGAGATCGAGATCGCCCCCGACGTGCTCGACCTGCTGCCGCGGATGACGTACCACCTGGACGAGCCGATCGGCGACCCCGCCGCGATCAACACGTTCCTGATCTGCTCGGCGGCCCGGGAGGCCGGGGTCAAGGTGATGCTCTCGGGGATGGGCGCCGACGAGTTGTTCGCCGGGTACCGCAAGCACCTGGCCAACCTGCTCGCGCTGCGCTACCAGCGGGTCCCGCGGCCCTTGCGGCACGGCCTGTCCAGGGCCGTGGAGAGGCTGCCGGTCGCCACGTCCCGCCGGGGGTACCGGTCGGTGCGCTTCGCGAAGCGGTTCCTCTCCTTCGCCGATCTGCCGGAGGAGACCGCGTTCCGGCGCAGCTACACCATGTACGACCGAGAGGAGCTGCTCGCCCTGGTCGATCCGGACCTGGCCGGGACGGTCGAGGACGTGCTGACCGAGCACGCGGACATCTACCAGGACAACGACCTCGACGACTTCGTCAACCGCATGTGCCTGGGCGACGCCCGGATGTTCCTGCCGGGCCTGAACCTCGCGTACACGGACCGGTCGAGCATGGCCGCGTCGACCGAGGTGCGGGTGCCGTATGTGGACGTCGAGGTGGTCAGGGCGGCGTTCGCCGTACCCGGCGATCGCAAGATCGTCGGACGGCAGGGCAAGGCCGTCCTCAAGGAGGCGGCCGGATCGATCCTGCCCCGGGAGATCGTGTACCGGCCCAAGGGCCTGTTCAGCGCTCCGCTGCGCGCCTGGATGAGCCGGGATCTGGCACCGCTGGTGCGCGAGGTGGTGAACGACGGCGAGCTCGTCCGTTCCGGTTTCCTGCGACGCGACGCGCTTCAGCGGCTCGTCGCCGAGGACGCCGCAGGGCAGCGGGACTTCTCCAAGCATCTGTGGCATGTGCTGACTCTCGAGTACTGGTATCGCGACGCGACCTCAGGGTCCGGCCGGAGCGCTCGGCCAACGGCTTAGGAATCAGAGGAGTTCGGGTGAAACAGGTTGTGCAGAACTACAAGAGCGGCGAGCTGACGGTGCTCGACGTGCCGGCGCCGGGGTGCAAGCCGGGCGGTGTGCTGGTCCGCAGCGCCTACTCGCTGATATCCACCGGGACCGAGCTCATGAAGGTGTCCGAGGCCGGCATGTCGATGCTGGGCAAGGCCCGCTCCCGACCCGACCAGGTGGCCAAGGTCGTGCAGAGCGTGGCCACCAACGGGGTACCCGCCACCTACCGCAAGGTGATGGGCAAGCTGGACTCCTACACGCCGCTGGGCTACTCGCTGTGCGGGGTGGTCGAGCAGGTCGGCGCCGGGATCGACGATGTGGCGGTCGGCGACCTCGTGGCCTGCGCGGGCAACGAGCACGCGTTGCACGCAGAGCTGAACTGGGTGCCGAAGAACCTCTACGCCCGGGTACCGGACGGCCTCGCGCCCCGGCTCGCCGCCTTCGGCACCGTCGGATCGATCGCGCTGCAGGGCGTCCGCCAAGGCGAGTCACAGCTCGGCGACGTGGCACTGGTCATCGGCCTCGGGCTGATCGGGCAGCTGGTGGTGCAGCTCCTCGCCGCGTCCGGAGTCCGCGTCGTCGGCGTCGACCCGGACCCGGCCCGCTGCGAACTCGCCGAGCGTCTGGGCGCCGCAGCCTGCGGCGATCCCGCGTCCGCGGCCGTGGAAGCCGCCGTCGCCGAGCTCACCGGCGGTCACGGCGTGGACCGGGTGTACCTGGCCGCCGGTGGCGGCAGCAACCAGCCCGTCGAGCTGGCCGCACGGCTCTGCCGGGACCGCGGCCGGGTCGTCGACATCGGCAAGTGCCGCCTGGACCTGCCGTGGAACGCGTACTACGAGAAGGAGCTCGACGTCCGGTTCTCCCGCAGTTACGGCCCCGGGCGCTACGACCCGGAGTACGAGCTCGAGGGCCGGGACTACCCGATCGGCTACGTGCGCTGGACCGAGCGCCGCAACCTGGCATGCTTCCTCGATCTCCTCGCCCGCGGCAGCGTCGACGTGGAGCCCCTGGTCTCGCACATCGCGGAGTTCGATGACGCCGTCGAGACGTACCGGAGCTTGAAGGACGGCGACCTGAAGGCCGTGGCGGTGCTGTTCCGATACCCCGGACAACCGCGGGAAGCGCAGGCCCCGGCGGTGGCCCTGCCCGAGGTGAAGCGACGCGGCGGCGAAGCGTCCACCCCGGCCCGAGCCGCCAGGACGCCGGTGCGGCTGGCATTCGTCGGCGCGGGAAACTACGCGACATCGATGCTGCTGCCGCATCTGGCCCAGCGCGACGGCGTCAGGCTTTCGACCGTCGTCACCACGACGGCGCTGTCCGCGGCCAACGCGAAGCGGAAGTTCGGCTTCGCCGAGGCGACCACCGATCTCGACGCCGTGCTCGGCGACCCGTCCGTCGACGCGGTGTTCGTGGTCACCCGGCACAACTCGCACGCCGAACTGACCCGCAAGGCACTGCTGGCCGGAAAGACCGTGTTCGTGGAGAAGCCCCTGGCCCTCACCGAGGACGAACTGGCCGGCGTGCTCGCGGCGGTCGAGGAGTCCGGCAACGACCGGCTGCAGGTGGGCTTCAACCGCCGGTTCGCGCCGCTGCTGCAGGAGGCCGCGAAGCGGTTCGGCGCCCGGAGCGGCCCGGCGAGCCTCCGCTACCTGGTCAACGCGGGCCGCCTCGAACACGGCAGCTGGTACCTCCGACAGGACACCGAGGGCTCGCGGTTCGCCGGCGAGGGCGGACACTTCATCGACACGGCGAGCCGGCTGCTCGAGGCCGACCCGGTGTCGGTGTACGCGGCCGCCACGTCCGGCAACGAGGACCTGCAGGTCGTGCTGCGCTACCCGGACGGTTCCACCGCCACCATCAGCTACGTCACCACCGGCCCGGCCGACTTCCCCAAGGAGACGCTGGACCTGGTGGCGGACGGCCGTGCGCTGCGGCTCGACGACTTCGTCCGTGCCACCGTTTACAACGGCCACCGCAAGCGATGGGTCAGTTCGCGGCTGCCCAGGGCCCGGGACAAGGGCCAGTCCGCGGAGCTGGCCGCGTTCGTCAAGGCCGTGCGGACCGGCGGGCCGATGCCGGTGCCGCTGGAGTCGCTGGTCGCCACCACGGCGGCCACCCTCGCCGTGCAGACCGGCCTGGCGGGCGGTGCCCCGGTGACGCTGGCGAGGCCGCGATGACCACGAGCACGGGCTGGTACCTGCGCCGGCTGTCCCGGATGGGACCGCGGGAGGTCGCGGGCCGGGTGGGCGACGCGGTGCGCAGGCGCCGGTGGCGGTCGGCTCGGCCGGACTGCCCGAGCGTGACCGGCGCCCGGTTCACCGCCGTACTGCCCGCCGGGACGATCGCCGCGATCCCTCCGGACGCCGCGAAACGTCTCATCGCCGAGGCGGACCGGCTGATGGACGGGCACGCCGAGTACTTCGGGGTGGTCCGCGACGACCTGGCCGACCCGGACTGGTGGTACGACCCGAAGACCGGGCGCCGGGCTCCGTGGGGCTACGCCTTCGACGTGCCGTACCGGAACGAGGACGCGGTCGGGGACATCAAGCAGATCTGGGAGCCGTCCCGGCACCAGTACCTCACCGTGCTCGCCGCCGCCTACGCGATCACCGGGAACGAGCGGTACGCCGAGCGCGTGGCCGAGCACCTGCGGTCGTGGTGGGCGGCCAATCCACCGCTGCGGGGTGTGCACTGGATCAGCGGCATCGAGCTGGGCATCCGGCTGCTGTCCTGGGTGTGGATCCGCCGACTGCTCGACGGCTGGCCGGGCGCGGCCGGGCTGTTCGAGGGCAACCCGGCCGCGCTGAACCAGATCTGGCACCATCAGCGCTGGCTGGCCGCCTTCCCCAGCCGGGGGTCCTCGGCGAACAACCACGCCGTCGCCGAGGCCGCCGGACAGTTCGCGGCGGCCTGCGCGTTCGGGTGGTTCCCCTCCTCGGGGCGTTGGCGAGCCGACGCGCTGCGGTCGCTGGAGCGGCACCTGCGCGGCAACACCTTCGCCTCCGGCCTCAACCGCGAGCTGGCCACCGAGTACCACGGCCTCGTGCTGGAACTCGGCCTGGCCGCGGTAGCCGAGGCGGATGCCGCCGACGTACCGGTCCCCGTGTCCGTCCGGCTGGTGCTGCTGCGGATGACCGACGCGCTCGCGGCCGTCGTGGACAGCCGGTTACGGCCGCCGCGCCAGGGCGACGCGGACGACGGGCACGGTCTGGTCCTGGACGGCGCGGGTACCGACCGCTGGGCCTCGCTTCTGGCCACCGGAGAGGCCGTGTTCGGTCGGCTCGCCTGGTGGCCGGCGGTGACCGGCACCGATGTCCGCACCCCGCTGCTGGCCGCGCTCATCCGGCCGTTCACGCAGAACGGAACCGGACCGGCCGCGACCCGGCCGGCGAGCCGACCGGCTCATTTCGCCGACGCGGGCATGACCATCCTGCGCGGTCCGAACGAGATCTGGTGCCGCTGCGACGGCGGTCCGCACGGTTTCCTGTCCATCGCCGCGCATGCCCACGCGGACGCGCTGTCGGTGGAGGTCCGGCACGACGGAGTCGACGTGCTCGCCGACCCGGGGACGTACTGCTACCACGGGCAGCCCGAGTGGCGGCAGTACTTCCGGTCGACCCTCGGCCACAACACCCTGCAGTTGGACGGCGGTGACCAGTCGGTCTCCGGCGGCCCGTTTCTGTGGACCCGGCATGCCCGCAGCCGCGTCCTGACCGCGGACGCGTCCGTCGCCTCCGCCGGGGGGACGGCCCGCTGGTGTGCCGAGCACGACGGCTACCAGCGCTCCGTGCACCGCCGCCGGGTGGAGCTGACGGCCGCGAGCCGGGAGCTGAAGGTGGTTGACGAGGTGCGCGGCACGAACCGGGCCGTGCGGCTGGCGTTCCATCTCGGCCCGGCGATCGCAGCGGACCTGGTGGGGAACCGGGCCGTGCTCACCTGGACCCGGGACGGCGAGGGGCGCTCCGCGGTGCTCGACCTGCCCGGGCAGCTGAGCTGGCGGGCGCATCGCGGCGAGAGTGACCCGCCGCTGGGCTGGTACTCCGCCGGATTCGGGCGCAAGGAACCCGCCACCACGCTGGTCGGCACCGGCTTCGCCGACGGCGCGGAGGGCTTCACCACCGTACTCAGGTTCCGCGGTTAGGGGGGCGCGTGGGGATCAAGAGGCGGCACTGGGCGTTGGCGGCGGCACCGCTGGCGCTGGCCCTGCCGGCGGCGACCGGCTGCGAGAGCACGAGCACGCCGGGCGCCGGGGCACAGCCGACCGCTGCGCCGTCCCCGCCCGTGGCCCGGGTGTGCGCCGAGCCCGCGGCCGGGCCGGCGAAGGCACCGGCGGGCGCGGTGACCGTCGACCCCGCGGTGGTCGGCGACCTGGCGGCGAAGACCGGGAGCAACCCCCCGAAGACCACGTTCTGGCTTCGGCCGGGCAAGCACAGGCTCGACCCGCACCGCTACGCCCAGGTCATCCCCAAGGAGGGAAACCGCTACCTCGGTGCGCCGGGCGCGGTGCTCGACGGCCGGAAGAAGAACCAGTACGCGTTCGGCGGCAGTGCCCGCGATGTCACCATCCGCCACCTGACCGTGCAGCGGTTCGTCGCACCGCCGGACGAGGGCGTGGTCAACCATGACTCGGCCGACGGGTGGGTGATCGAGCACTCGACGATCCAGGACAACTCCGGTGCCGGGCTGATGGCCGGTGCCCGCCAGCGGGTCCGCGCCAGCTGTCTTCGCGGCAACGGCCAGTACGGCATGAACGCGTACAAGGCGGGCGGCCGTATCAGCGACCTTGTGGTCGAGGGCAACGAGATCGTCGGCAACAACACCGACGACTGGGAACGGCGGCGGAAGGGCTGCGGCTGCACCGGAGGCGTCAAGTTCTGGGCCGTCGACGGCGCCGACGTGCGCGGCAACTGGGTGCACGACAACCGCGGGACGGGGTTGTGGGCGGACACCAACAACAACGACTTCCGTATCGAGAACAACGTGCTCGAAGCCAACGACGGCGCCGCCCTGATCTACGAGACCAGCTACAACGCGGTCATCCGGAACAACACGATCCGGCGGAACAACTGGGTCGAGGGCCGCAGGAAGGCCGACCGCGGCGACACCTTCCCGTTCGCGACCGTGTACCTGTCCGAGTCCGGCGGCGAACCCCGGATCGAAGCCCGCACCGACAAGATCGAGATCTACCGGAACGTGCTGGAGAACAACTGGTCCGGGATCACCCTGTGGGAGAACGCCGACCGCTTCTGCAACAGCCCGGCCAACACCTCGTCCGGTGACTGCACCTTGCTGGTGCGGGACACCGACCGCTGCGCGAAGCCGGCGATCGCCGAGCCACCGCTCTACACCGACTGCCGGTGGAAGACGCAGCGGGTGGACATCCACGGCAACCGTTTCGTGCTGGACAAGTCCGTCGTCAAGTGCACGGTGAGGTGCGACCGCATGGCGGTGCTGGCCAACTACGGCACCTATCCGGACTGGTCGCCGTACCGGGGCGAGCGGGTGGCCGAGGCGATCACCCGCAAGCAGCACAACCGCTGGCACGACAACGTCTACCTCGGACCATGGACATTCGTCGCCCACGACCCGAGCCGGGTGCTCACCTTCGGGGAGTGGCAGGGCCCGCCGTACCGGCAGGACGCGGGCAGCACCTTCCGCGCACGGGCCGGTGGTTGACATGGACCCGGACATGCGACCCGGCCGGCCGCCGGGCGGACCGGACACGGCGGGCACGCGGCACCTTGCCGCACCACGCCCAGACATCGCACCACGTCCAGACACCGCACCACGTCCAGACACCGCACCACGTCCAGACACCGCACCACGTCCAGACACCGCACCACGCGCTGATGCCGCACCGAAGATCGTCGGGACGGTCTGGGGGTTGCTGGTCCTCAACACGCTCGGCTCCGCCGGGGCGAAGACCATCGTCCCGCTCCCCCGCTCCCTCATCCAGATGGTCACCATGGGCGCGCTGGTCGCCGCGTTCACGCTGGCGCTCGCGGTCAATCCCCGGCTGCGCATCCGGGGCAGCGCCTTCGTGTTCCTGCTGACCCTGCTGCTGGTGCCGAGCGTGATCTCCAGCCTGAGCCTGGAGTCCGGGTTCGGCGCGCTGTTCCGCTGCGCCCGGCTGGCTCTCTTCGTCGGCACGCTGTGGCTGCTCAGCCGCTGGTGGAACGGCGGCCTGATGTTCGTCCGGCACCACATCCGGATGTACTTCGCGGTGCTCGGATCGGTAGCCGTCGGCCTGGTCGTCTCACCGGGCGCGGCCATGCCCGAGCTCTACGGCGGACGCCTCGTCGGCGCGTTGTGGCCACTCACCCCGCCGCAGATCGGACAGTACGCGGCGGTGATCATCGGGCTCACCGTGCTGCTCGTACTGGGCCGCCGGACCGACAGGGCCGGTGCCGCGGTGGTCATCGCGCCTTCACTCGTCCTGCTCGCGCTGACCCATACCCGGACGGCCACGCTCGGCCTGTCCATCGGGCTGGCGTTGGCGATCGGCTCGCTCATCCTGACCAGCGCCGCCGCCCGCCGGTTCTTCACCTGGGCGGTGCTGTGTGCCACGGCGGCCGCGGTGGGGTTCGGCTCCGCGCTCCAGGGGTGGTTCCTGCGCGGACAGAGCCAGGAGCACTTCACCAGCCTCACCGGCCGGGCCAAGGTCTGGGACGCCCTGCTGGCAGCGCCCCGAACGACCGCGGAGAAGGTGTTCGGCACGGGCCTGGGCGACAAGTCGTTCGACGGGCTGCCGATCGACAACAGCTGGCTGGCCGTCTACCAGGAACAGGGACTGATCGGCGTCACCGTGGTGGCGGCGGCCGTCATCGTGCTGGGCGGCGTCGCGTTGCTGCGGCCACCGTCGCTGCAGAGGGCCTGCGCGATCTTCCTGATCAGCTATTGCGCGATCGCGTCGTACACCGAGGCAGGTCTTGGCGACGCCTCGCCGTACCTGCTGCATCTGGCCGTGGCCGCCTCGCTGCTGGCGGCGCCTGCCGCGGCCACTCCCCCGGCGACGCCCGACGTCTCCGGACAACGCGTCCCGCGATGGGCCCGGAGAACGGAGGTGACCTGAGCATGCACGTCCTCGTGGTGCACAACCGCTACGCCTCGGCGCAGCCGAGTGGCGAGAACAAGGTCGTCGACCAGGAGGTCGAGCTGCTGCGAGCGGCCGGCCACCGCGTCGAGGTGTTCGAGCGGCGCAGCGACGACATCGCCACCCGCTCCCTCCTCGCCAAGGCCGCGGTGCCGCTCCTCGTGCCGTGGAACCCGGCGGTCCGCAGGGAGCTCGCCGCCCGGCTGCGCACGGAGCGGCCGGACGTGGTGCACGTCCACAACGTCTTCCCGCTGCTGTCGCCCGCGGTGCTGGCCGCCTGCGCCGACGCCGGCGTGCCCGCCGTCGCCACGCTGCACAACTACACCCAGGTCTGCCCGCCCGGCACACTGCAGCGGGACGGACGGCCGTGCACCGAGTGCGTCGGACCGGCGGCGCCGCTGCCCGCCGTCCGGCACGGCTGCTACCGGAACTCCCGCCTTGCGACGGTACCGCTCGCGGTCAGCCTGTCGGTCAACCGACGGCGGTGGTGGTCCGGCGTCCAGCGGTTCCTCTGCATCTCCGCGGCGCAGCGCGATGTCCTGGTACGGGCCGGCATGCCGGCCGAGCGGCTGGCGGTGAAGCACAACTTCGTGCCCGACCCGGACGACCGCCGGTCGGGCGACGGCGAGCATCTGCTCCATCTCGGCCGACTCGCGGAGGCCAAGGGCGTGCGGCTGCTCATGGCCGCGTGGGACGAGATCGCCGCGGACGGCGGTGTCGGTGTGCCGCTCGTGGTCGCCGGCGCGGGGCCGTTGGAGCGGGAGGTGACCGCCTGGGCGGCGGGCCGCGACGACGTGCGGTACGTCGGCCTGTTGGACCCCGCGGAGTGCCGGAAGGCCGTCGCGCGGTCGGTCGCCGTGGTGGCGCCGTCGACGTGGCTGGAGACGTTCGGCCTGGTGGTCGTGGAGGCGATGGCGGCCGGGGTCCCGGCCGTCGCCGCCGGGCACGGCGCCTTCGTCGAACTCGTCGAGGACGGCGTGACCGGGCTGCTGCACCGGCCCGGCGCGCCCGCCTCGCTCGCGGCCTGCATACGCCGGATCGCGGCCGAGCCGGCCGCCAACCGGGAGATGGGCCGGGCGGCCCGGCGCCGTTACGAGCAGGGGTTCAGCCCGGCCGTGGGCCTGGAGCGCCTGGTGGAGGAGTACCGGACCGCGATCGCGGGTCGGACGGAATCAATGGGGGGCAGTAGATGACACGATGCCGACTCTGCGGCTCGGAGGCGATGGCGAGCGTCGTCGACCTCGGGGCGACGCCACCGTGTGAGAGCTTTCTCGCCGCGGACCGACTGGACCGGCCGGAACCGGCGTACCCGCTGCACCTGCGGGTCTGCACCGACTGCTGGCTGGCGCAGATCCCGCCGCTGATCACACCGGAGGAGACGTTCAAGGAGTACGCGTACTTCTCGTCGTACTCGACCTCCTGGGTGGAGCACGCGCGCACGTTCGTCGCCGGTGCCGTGGATCGCCTCGGTCTCGGCCCCGACGCCTTCGTGGTCGAGGTCGCGAGCAACGACGGGTACTTGCTGAGGCACGTGGTGGACCGCGGCATCCGCTGCCTGGGCATCGAGCCCTCGGTGAACGTCGGCGCCGCGGCCAGGGAGGCGGGGGTGCCCACGCTCACGGAGTTCCTGAGCCCGGAGACCGGCTCGGCCGTCCGCGCCGAGCACGGCCCGGCGGACCTGGTCGTGGCCAACAACGTGTACGCGCACATCCCCGACGTGATCGGGTTCACCCGGGGGCTGCGCGCCCTGGTCGCCGACGACGGCTGGGTCTCCGTCGAGGTGCAGCACCTGCTGACCCTGATCGAGGAGAACCAGTACGACACGATCTACCACGAGCACTTCCAGTACTACACGGTCGCCTCCGCGAGGCGGGCCCTCGCGAGCGGCGGACTCGCGCTCGTGGACGTCGAGTTGCTGCCCACGCACGGCGGCTCCGTCCGGCTGTGGGCCCGGCCGACCGAGGCGGCCGGCGAGCCGACCTCGCGGGTGGCCGAGGTACTGGACCGCGAGAAGGCCGCCGGGCTCCAGGAGCTGTCCGGGTACACGGAGTTCTCCGCCCGGGTCGCCAAGGTGCGCCGGGACCTCCTGAAGTTCCTCATCGAGGCGGCCGAGCGCGGCGAGACGGTCGTCGGCTACGGCGCCCCGGGCAAGGGCAACACGCTGCTCAACCACTGCGGCATCCGGCCCGACCTGCTCCGGTACACGGTCGACCGCAACCCCTACAAGCACGGCAGGTACACCCCGGGCACCCGCATCCCGATCCTGTCGCCCGAACAGATCGGCATCGACGAACCGGACTACGTGCTCGTCCTCCCGTGGAACCTGCGGGCCGAGTTGGTCGAGCAGCTGTCGTTCGTGCACGCCTGGGGCGGCCGGCTGGTCTTTCCCATCCCGGAACTGAGCATTGTCGAGGTCAAGTCATGAAAGTCGTTCTGTTCTGCGGCGGTTACGGCATGCGGATGCGCAACGGGGCCTCCGACGACGTGCCCAAGCCGATGGCGATGGTCGGCCCGCGACCGCTGATCTGGCATGTCATGCGCTACTACGCGTACTTCGGGCACACGGAGTTCATCCTGTGTCTCGGGTACGGGGCCCACCACATCAAGGACTTCTTCCTCAACTACGAGGAGACGACGTCCAACGACTTCGTGCTCCGCAACGGCCGGACCGAGCTGCTGTCCTCCGACATCGCCGACTGGACGATCACGTTCGCGCAGACCGGCGTCGAGTCACCGATCGGGGAGCGGTTACGCCGGGTGCGGCACCACCTGGACGGCGACGAGATGTTCCTCGCCAACTACGCCGACGTGCTCACCGACGCCCCGCTGCCGGAGATGATCGACGAATTCGCCCGGCGGGACGCCGGGGCGTCCATGATGGTGGTGCCGCCGCAGTCCTCGTTCCACTGCGTGGACCTGGGCGAGGACGGCCTGGTGGGGGGTATCACCGCGGTGAGCGAACTGCCGCTGTGGGAGAACGGCGGCTACTTCGTACTCCGCCAGGAGGTCTTCGACCACATACCGGAGGGCGGGGACCTGGTCGCCGACGGATGCGCCCGACTGGCCAAGCACGGCCGGCTGGTGGCGCACCGGCACCGCGGCTTCTGGAAGCCGACCGACACCGTGAAGGAACGGGCCGCGCTCGACGCCGCCTACGCCCGGGGCGACCGCCCGTGGGCCGTATGGGAACGGGACGATGCGGGAGCCGGCGCGGGAGCGAGGGCGTGATCCGGCTCGGGGCCGGGCGCCCGGACCGGATCGTCGCGATGGGAGCGCACTGCGACGACATCGCCATCGGCGCCGGCGGCACGCTGCTGACGATGTGCCTCGCGCGGCCGGGTATCCGCGTCGACGCGCTGGTCCTCTCCGGCGGTGGCAGCGAACGGGAACAGGAGGAGCAGGCCGCGCTCGCCGCCTTCTGCCCGGACGCCGACCTGCGGCTGACCGTGCTCAAGCTGCCGGACGGCCGGCTGCCGGCGCACTGGGAGGAGGCCAAGGCCGCGGTCGAGGAGCTGCGCGAGCAGACGGAACCGGATCTGGTGCTGGCCCCGCGTACCGACGACGCGCACCAGGATCACCGCGGCTTGGCGAAGCTGGTACCCACCGCGTTCCGCGACCACCTCGTGCTCGGCTACGAGATCGTCAAGTGGGACGGCGATCTCGGCCGTCCGGCGGCGTACCAGCCGCTCTCGCCTCGGATCGCCGAAGAGAAGGTGCGGCTGCTGCAGGAGCACTACCCCTCGCAGCGGCACCGGCCCTGGTACGACCGGGATGCCTTCCTCGGTCTTGCGCGGATCCGCGGCATCGAATGCCACGAGCGCTACGCCGAGGCGTTCGCCGTCACCAAACTCACTCTCAACCTGGGGGGTTGAACCTTGCGCGTACTGCTCACCGGACACCAGGGCTACCTGGGCACCGTGATGGCCCCGGTCCTTGCCGCCGCCGGACACGAGGTCGTCGGACTCGACGCCGGCCTGTTCGCCGACTGCGTGCTGGGCCCGCCGCCCGCGGACCCGTCGGGGCACCGGGTGGACCTGCGCGATCTCACGGCCCAACACGTGGCCGGGGTGGACGCCGTGATCCACCTGGCCGCCCTGTCCAACGACCCGCTGGGATCGCTGGCGCCGGAGCTCACCTACGACATCAACCACCACGCGTCCGTACGGCTGGCCCGGCTGGCCCGCGACGCCGGAGTGCGGCGCTTCCTCTACGCGTCGACCTGCTCGGTCTACGGTGCCGCCGGCGGCAGTGACTCGGCGGACCTGGTGACCGAGGACGCCCCGCTGCGCCCTGTGACCCCGTACGCGGAGTCCAAGGTGCGCGTGGAGGACGACCTGCACGCCCTGGCCGACGGCGACTTCAGCCCGGTGTTCATGCGCAATGCCACCGCCTTCGGCTACTCACCCCGGCTGCGCGCCGACATCGTGCTGAACAACCTGGTGGGCCACGCGCTGTTGTCCGGCGAGGTCCTCGTGCTCTCCGACGGCACCCCCTGGCGCCCGCTGGTGCACGCCGCCGACATCGCACGGGCCTTCACTGCCGCGCTGACCGCGCCACGGGAAGCGGTGCACGACCGGGCGTTCAACATCGGCAGCGAGATCAACAACGTCACGGTCGCGGAGATCGCCGGGCAGGTCGCCGAGGCGGTGTCCGGCTCGCGGGTCGTGATCACCGGGGAGACCGGTGCCGACCCGCGGTCGTACCGGGTGGACTTCTCCCGGTTCCGCGCCGCGGTGCCCGGCTTCGACTGCGAGTGGACGGTGAAGCGGGGCGCGCTGGAACTCGCCGACGCCTACCGGGAACACGGGCTGACCCGGGAGGGCTTCGAGCAGCGCTTCACCCGGCTCGCCGTGCTGCGCGCGGCGTCCGACGCGGGCGCCGTCGACGAGACCCTGCGGTGGCGCCGGTGACCGCGGCCGGCGACCAGCCGACGAACCCGCCCGGCGAGGGGATGTACGCGCTGGTGGAGCGGCTCTACCCGCTGTGCCGGAGCATCACCGGCGACGGTGTGCGCGCCACCCTGGACATCGTCGGCGAGTACGTTCCGCTGCAGGTGCACGAAGTGCCGAGCGGGACGCAGGTGCTCGACTGGACGGTGCCCAAGGAGTGGAACATCCGGGACGCGTACATCGCCGACGCCTCCGGCAACCGTGTCGTCGACTTCGCCGCGTCCAGCCTGCACGTACTCGGCTACAGCGTGCCGGTGTCGGCGACCATGCCGCTGGCCGAGCTGCGCGGGCACCTGCACACCCTGCCGGACCACCCTGCCTGGGTGCCGTACCGCACCAGTTACTACAAGCCGGAATGGGGGTTCTGCCTGGCCCAGGAGACGCTGGACGCGCTGCCGGACGGCGACTACGAGGTGCGCATCGACTCCACCCTCGCGGACGGCCACCTCACCTACGCCGAGCATGTGATTGCCGGTCAGGTCCCCGACGAGGTGATCGTCTCCTGCCACGTCTGCCACCCGTCGCTGGCCAACGACAACCTGGCCGGCATCGCGGTGGCGACGTTCCTGGCCAGGGAGCTGGCGGAGCAGACGCCCTACTACACCTACCGGTTCCTGTTCGCGCCCGGCACCATCGGGGCGATCACCTGGCTGGCCCGCAACGCGGAGCGCATCGAGCGGGTCAAGCACGGGCTGGTGCTGGCCTGCGCCGGCGACCCGGGCCGGCTGACGTACAAGCGGAGCAGGCGCGGCGACGCGGAGATCGACCGGGTGATGCGGCACGTGCTGGCCGCCTCCGACCGCCCGCACCACGTCCGCGAGTTCACCCCGTACGGCTACGACGAGCGGCAGTTCTGCTCGCCCGGATTCGATCTCGGTGTGGGCTCGCTCAGCCGGACCCCGTACGCCGGCTACCCCGAGTACCACACCTCGGCGGACAACCTGGACTTCGTCTCTCCGGAGGCGATGGCGGACACGCTCGCCGTCTGCCGCGAGGCATTCGCCGTCCTTGACCGCAACCGTCGGTACCTCAATCTGAGCCCCTACGGCGAGCCACAGCTGGGCCGGCGCGGGTTGTACGACTCGCTCGGCGGTCGCAGCGACGCGCAGCAGGCCCAGATGGCCATGCTCTGGGTGCTCAGCCTCTCCGACGGCGAGCACGGCCTGCTGGATGTCGCCGAGCGGTCCGGGCTGCCGTTCGACACCGTCGCCGCGGCGGCCGACGCCCTGCACGGCGCCGGGCTGATCAAGGCATGACGCCGATGGCCACCGAGGGGGAGAATCCGCAGACGACGGCGCCGCCGGCCGGGCCCGCCCGACAAACGGCCAGGCGGGCAATCGTCGGCCGGCTGTCATGGGGGCTGGCCGACCAGGCGGCCTCCAGCATGACCAACTTCGCGGTGGGGATCTACGTGGCCCGCTCGCTGGGGCTGACCGCGTTCGGTGTGTTCAGCCTGGCCTGGGTGACCTACGGCGTGGTGCTCAGCGTCTCCCGAGGGCTGGCCACCGACCCGCTCGTGGTGCGCTTCAGCGGTGTGCCGGACGTCTCCTGGCGCGGGGCGGTGGCCCGGTCCTCGGGTACCACCCTCGGCGTGGGTAGCGCCGTCGGCGCGGCGTGTCTGGTGGCCGGCGTTGCCCTCGGCGGTCCCGTGGGGCCCGCGTTCGCCTGCCTCGGGGTCGTGCTGCCGGGGCTGCTGCTGCAGGATGCCTGGCGGTACTCGTTCTTCGCGGCGGGAACCGGGCGGAAGGCGTTCGTCAACGACCTCGTGTGGGGTGCCGCGCTCGTCCCGGCCATGGTGGTGGCGGCCCGCGTGGGCAGCGTGGCCGCCTTCGTGCTCGCCTGGGGCGCATCCGCCGCGGTGGCCGCGGTGTACGGGTGCTTCCAGTCCGGGGTCCGGCCCCGCATGAGCGGAGCGCGCGAATGGGTGCGCGAGCACCGGGACCTCGGCTGCCGGTACCTGGTCGAGAACACGTGCGTCAGCGGCGCGAGCCAACTGCGGGCGTACGGGCTCGGCGCGATCGTCGGGATCGGCGCGGTGGGCGTGGTCCGGGGTGCCGAGCTGCTGCTCGGCCCGTTCCTCGCTGTGCTGATGGGGCTGTCGCTGGTCACCGTCGCGGAGGCGGCACGGGTGCTGCGGCGGGCCCCGCACCGGCTGGGCACGTTCTGCCTCCTGCTGGGCGGCGCGCAGGCCGCCGCCGCGCTGCTCTGGGGGGCGGCACTGCTGCTGGTGCCGGACCGGGGCGGCGAGTTCGTGCTCGGCGACGTCTGGCACGCCGCCTCTGAGCTCATCGTGCCGGCCACGCTCGGCGTCGCGGGCGCCGGCCTCGGCACCGGCGCGGCGGCCGGGCTGCGCGCGCTCGGCGCGGCCCGGCGCAGCCTGCGCAGCCAGCTGTTCGCCTCCACCTGCTATGTCGGCGGCGGGCTCGGCGGGGCCGCCGCGGCCGGCACGGTCGGCTCGGCCTGGGGCGTCGCCGCCGCGACCGTCTGCGGCTCGGCCGTGTGGTGGGTGCACCTGCGGTCCGCCCTGCGCGAGCGCCGCCAAGACTCCATCCCAGAAGTGAGGACGCCATGACCGCCCATCCCCGGCTGAGCATCGGCCTGCCCGTCTACAACGGCGAGGAGTACCTCGCCGAGGCGCTCGACGCCCTGCTCGGCCAGACCTACGAGGACTTCGAGCTGGTCGTCTCCGACAACGCCTCGACCGACGGGACCCAGGACATCTGCCGTACGTACGCCGCGCGGGATTCGCGCATCAGGTACCTCCGGCTGCCGCGGAACATCGGCGCCGCACCGAATCACCACCACGTGTTCACCGAGTGCCGCGGCGAACTGTTCAAGTGGGCCTCGCACGACGACCTGTACGCCCGGGACCTGCTGCGGCGCTGCGTGGAGGCGCTGGACGAGCGGCCGGACGTGATCCTCGCGCACTCGGGCCAGGCGGTCATCGACGGCGACAGCCGGGTGAAGGTCCCGTACGAGTACGGGCTCGCCACCGACTCGCCGCACGCGCCGGAGCGCTTCCGCAGTCTGCTGTTCGAGCCCGGTGGCGACGACTTCTACGGAGTGATGCGGGCCGACGTGCTGCGCCGGGTGAAGCCGCACGACAGCTATCACCACGCGGACCGCACGTTCGTCGCCGAGATCGTCCTGCACGGGCCCTTCCACCAGGTGCCGGAGCTGCTGTACTTCCGCCGCGACCACCCGACCCGCGCCGAGCGGGCGAACCCGGGCAAGCGCTCCCGGTGCGTCAACCTGGACCCGCGCCGGGCAGGCCCGCTGCACCCGACGCCCCGGCTCCTCGCCGAGTACGTCTGGGGTTTCGTCGCGGCGATCCGGCGGGCGCCGTTGTCCCCGGCCGACCGGCGCGCGTGCTACCGCCACCTGGTCGCATGGATGGCCCACCGGATCCGGCCGGGCACCGGCGAGCGGGTCGAGGACCGTGCCCCGGTCGACCCGGGCAGCCTCACGGTCTCCGTCGACGCCCTCGTCGCCGGTCGTGAGGGGAGGCAGGCATGACGTCTGCGAGCGAGGCTCCAGTGCGCGTCGGAGTGTTCGGCCTGCTCGGCTCCGGCAACCTCGGCAACGACGGGTCGCTCGAGGCCGTGCTCGGGTACCTGCGCGCCGAGCACCCGGAGGCGGTCGTGGACGCGCTGTGCGGCGGACCCGAGGCCGTCGCGACCCGGTACCGGATCCCCGCGACGCGGCTGCACTGGTACCGCGGGGAGTACCGGACCGCGTCGCGTGCGGGCGCGATCGCGGCGAAGGGTCTGGGAAAGCTCGTCGACGCTTTCCGCACCGCTGCCTGGGTGCGCCGGCACGACGTGGTGATCGTGCCGGGCATGGGCGTCCTGGAGGCCACGCTGCCCCTGCGGCCGTGGGGCTTCCCGTACGCGCTGTTCCTGCTCTGCGCATCCGGCCGGCTGTTCGGCACCCGGGTCGCGCTGGTCGGCGTGGGTGCCGCCGCGATCGGCCGGCGGCCGACCCGAGCCCTGATGCGCTGGTCGGCGCGGCTGGCCGCGTACCGGTCGTACCGGGACGACCAGTCCCGCGACGCGATGCGGGCGATGGGCGTGGACACCGCGCGCGACGAGGTCTACCAGGACCTCGCGTTCGCCCTGCCGACGCTGCCTGCGAGCGCGCCCTCGGGCCCGCCGGGCCGAGTCTGCGTCGGCGTCATGGCCTTCCACGGCGGCAACGACGACCGCTCCCGGGCCGAGGAGATCCACCGGCGCTACCTCGACGGGACGACCCGCTTCGTCCGCGCGCTGGTCGAGGACGGCAGGCCGGTCCGGCTGCTCACCGGCGACGAGGGCGACGTGCCGGTGGTCTCCGCGATCCTCGACGCGGTGGACTCGCCGCTGGTCACCGCCGCCGAGGCGGCCTCGCTGGCCGACCTGATGAAGGAGATGGCGGCTGCCGACACCGTGGTGGCGACCCGGTACCACAACCTGGTCTGCGCGCTGAAGGCCGGCACGCCGACGCTCGCCCTCAGCTATGCGGCGAAGAGCGACGCGCTCATGGACCGGATGGGGCTGGGCGCGTACTGCCACCCGGCCCGCGAGGTGGACGCCGACCGGCTGCTGGCGCAGTTCCGGGCGCTGGAGCAGCGATCGGCGCAGCTGCGGCGGACCCTCGCCGAGCGGAACCTGGTCGCGGCCCGGCAACTCCGGGACCAGTTCACCGCCTTGACCGCTGCCCTGTTCCCGACGACCGACCACGCCCACGCGCGCACTCGGCAGGAGACTCCATGAAAGCGACCGAAGTCCCGGAGATCGCGGGCGCGTACCTCTTCGAGCCGACGCCGTACGCCGACGAGCGTGGCTTCTTCTGCCGCACTTTCGACGCCGAGGTGGTCCGCTCGGTGGGACTCGATCCGGACGCCTTCGTCCAGGACAGCCTGTCCCGCTCGGTCCGGGGCGTACTGCGCGGCCTGCACCTGCGCTCCGGCGCCGGCGAGGCCAAGCTGGTGCGGTGCTCGTACGGGAGCGTCTTCGACGTCGCCGTGGACCTGCGGACGGACTCCCCGACATACCGCAACCGGGCCTTCTTCGAGCTGTCCGACGAGACGCAGACGACCCTGTACATCCCGGCGGGGTGCGCGCACGGCTTCCAGGCTCTGACCGAGACCGCCGACGTCTCGTACCGGATCGACCGCCCGCACGATCCGGCCGAGGACGTGACGATCGCCTTCGACGATCCGGAGCTCGCCATTCCCTGGCCGCTGCCGGTCACATCGACGTCCCAGCGGGACCGGGAGGCGCCGAGCCTCGCCGAGGTCCTGCAGCACACAGAGAGTTGAGGCCGACGTGGACACAGAAGAACTCCTCCTGCCCCGGTCGCGGATGGCGAACGAGCGGCTGCACGCCCTGATCCCCGGAGGCGCGCACACCTACGCCAAGGGCGACGACCAGTACCCCGAGAACCTGGCCCCGGTCATCAGCCACGGCCGCGGCGCCCACGTGTGGGACATCGACGGCAACCGATACGTCGAGTACGGCTCCGGCCTGCGGTCGGTCAGCCTCGGCCACGCCCACCCGCGCGTGATCGAGGCGGTGCGGCGGGAACTCGACCGCGGCAGCAACTTCGTCCGGCCGTCCATCGTGGAGGTCGAAGCCGCGGAACACTTCCTGGCCACGGTGCCGACCGCCGAGATGGTGAAGTTCGCGAAGAACGGCTCCGACGCCTCCACCGCCGCGGTGCGCCTCGCCCGCGCCGCCACGGGGCGCTCGCGGGTGGCCATCTGCGCAGACCATCCGTTCTTCTCCGTCGACGACTGGTTCATCGGCACCACGCCGATGTCCGCCGGTGTTCCGGCGGCGACCAACGAGCTGACCGTGGCGTTCCCTTACGGGGACCTGGCCGCCACGGAGGAGCTGCTCGCCCGGTACCGGGACGAGGTCGCCTGCCTGATCCTCGAACCCGCCACCCACACCGAGCCGCCGCCCGGGTACCTCGCCGGCCTGCGCGAACTGGCCGACCGGCACGGCTGCGTACTGGTCTTCGATGAGATGATCACCGGCTTCCGCTGGTCCGAGGCGGGCGCCCAGGGCCTGTACGGCGTCGTGCCCGACCTCTCCACGTTCGGCAAGGCTCTGGGCAACGGATTCGCCGTCTCCGCGCTGGCCGGGCGCCGCGATCTGATGGAGCGCGGCGGACTGCGTCACTCCGGCGACCGGGTGTTCCTGCTGTCCACCACGCACGGTGCGGAAACGCACTCCCTGGCAGCCGCGATGGCCGTGCTCACCACCTACGCCGAAGAGGGCGTCACCGCGCGGTTGCACACCCTCGGCGAGCGGTTGGCCGCCGGTGTCCGCGACGCCGCGGCCGGCATGGGCGTCGGCGACCACATCGTCGTCCGGGGCCGGGCCAGCAACCTGGTGTTCGCCACCCTCGACGAGAACCGTCAGCCGTCGCAGCGGTACCGCACCCTGTTCCTGCGCCGGCTCCTCGCGGGCGGAGTGCTGGCCCCGTCGTTCGTGGTGAGCAGCGCGCTCAGCGAGGCCGACATCGACCACACCCTCGAGGTGGTGGCCCAGGCATGTGCGGTGTACCGGAAGGCACTGGACGCCGCTGATCCCACTCCCTGGCTGGGCGGTCGACCGGTCAGGCCCGTGTTCCGCCGCTCGGCCTGACGTGACGCGCCGTCAGCGGCATTCCCGCCGGCCGGCGTCGGGCATCCGGTCGGCTGGCCCGGCCGACCGCTCGACCTGACGTGACCTGCCGTCAGCGACGTTCCCGCCGACCGGCGTCGGGTGTCCGGTCGGCCGGCTCGCCGGCCGACCGATCGACCAGCCACGCGGTCGCCGGTACCACCGCCAGCGCGGTGCACCAGCCGCCGATGACGTCGGTCGGGTAGTGCGCGTCCAAAGCGATCTGCGCCCAGCCCATGGCGGCGCCGGCGACCAGCGCCGCGGCGAGCACGAGCAACGTGCCGACTCTCCTGCCGAGGCCGAACCGTTCGGTCGCGACCAGCGCCGCCACGAGGGCCAGCGCGGTGAGGAAGGCGGTGTGCCCGCTCGGATAGGCGAGGTTGCCGTCGCCGTGGATGGTGCGTCCCACCAGGGGCTTGAGCAGCGTCGTCGTCCCCACGGTCAGGCCGGCACCGGCAACGACCAGCACCGCCGCACGTGGACGCCGAAGCAGCAGGCACCCTGCCACGGCGGCCACGACCAGCATCGCCGCTCCTGCGGGCTCCCCCCAGAAGTCCGTGGCCAGTGCGACGTTCCGCCACGACGGCCGCACACCCTGAACCACCGACCGGATCCACCCGTCCACCCTGCCGGGCTTGTCGTGGCCGGCGTACAAGACCCCGAGCACGACGACCACCAGCGCGGCAAGGGCCGCCATCGGCCCGAGCGACGGGCGCAGCGACGGGGACAGCACCGCGGGCGCCGGCCGGCCGGTCACTCGCCCACCCCGTCCGGTCGTGCTGTGGTGCTTCGCCGTCCTCGGCAGGCGGTGTCCCGGGCCTTGCCCTGTTGAAGCAGGGTGAGGGTGCGGCGTACCGCACGAGGAGCCAACCGGCCGCCCGACCGGCGGTCGGGGCCCGCGCCGCGCGCATCGCGTTTCGGGCTCTGGTCGCCGGCTGCGGCTGCAACCCCGACCGAAGCCCGTACGTCATCACCGACCTCGACCGCAGCGCGACCCCCCGCGTGGTGGCCGTCGACCCGGGAGCCCCGCTCATGACCGGGACGGGGAAGCACCCGCGCACCGTCGCAGACCATCCGGCAGATGCGATGCACCTCTCCCCCTCTCGTCGGAACCGACGCCGTGCCACCCGCCACTACCGCGATGCCGCGCTTCGAGAACTGCCCCCTGCCGCCCGCCGACATGGCCGGGATCGCCGGCTGCGCGGGCTGCGTACGACTGGACCGAGCAAGACCGCGAACACGTCGCAGCGAACTGGTCGTGCCCGCTTCCAGGCCCGCTCCGGCCAGCGATCCAACGCCACTGACGCCGGTCGACGCGACCTTCGGCTTCTGCCGGCGCCTACTCCCCGCCGGCGAGTCCCCCGTCGTGCCCGCCCCGGCCCGCTCGGGAGCCACCAGCCTGTGCGGCCCCGAACTCGCCGGCCTGTCCAGCACCCTGGTCAGGGGCATCGGAACCGTCTCCACGTGCCACCCTAGCCAACAATTCGGTCGCGGCAAACCGCCGTTGGCCGCGCTCCGCCCGGAGAGGTTCGCCTCACTTGCCGGCCAACCGACCTTCACGATCAGCCGAGAACCGCGGTGGGATCGCCGGTGTGCCAGACGCTGTCGATGCGGGCCGCGGAAGACCGAGCGGCCACCGTCGCGGGCCTCGGGGAGCCGGGAGCCGCCAGTGGCGTCGACAACCTGCCCGGTCACCCGTCGGGCGTCGTCGGAGGCGAGGACGGCGACCCATCGGCCGCATCTCCGGGGCGGCCGACCCGCCCGAGGGCCGAGAGTTGCGCCGCGGACTGCTCGGCGGCTTCGTTGCCGCGCAGCCAGGAGGCGTTCATGTCGGTGTCCGACGCCCGGGGCCACCGAGTTCACGTGATGCCGCGCTCCCCGAGGGTCTTGGCGAAGGTGAAGGTGAAGGTGTGGATGGCCCCGTGGTCATGGCGTACGCGATGATGCCGGTCAGTGCGCCCGTCGTCCGTGGCCGCACGCGATGGCTGCCCGCGAGATGCGGTAGCGAACACCGGGTTCCCCGCAGTGCGCCTTCCGACTCCTCCCCGGCGGCACGGAGCCGGCCTGCTGCCGCTCCGCGACCGCCACGTCGCCGCAGGGCGCGCACGGGCCTGTGGAACGCCCTGCCCGCGTCTCCTGGGCCGCGTCCGTCTCCTCACCGGGGTGCTACCGGCCCGTACCGGGAATCCGGTGGGGCCACTCCCGCTCCCCCGATCCTTTCGTGCAGCGGCGCAAGGACACTTCGAACGCGTTCCTTCGCGGTCGGCACCGTGTTCAGTGCGCCGGACCGGAGTCGTGGCCGGGCAGCGCGCCGCCGGCCCGGTCAACGGCCGCCGCCGCGTTGATCAGTCCCACGTGGCTGAACGCCTGCGGGAAGTTGCCGAGCAGCTCACCGGTTCGCGGGTCGATCTCCTCGGCGAGCAGCCCCAGGTCGTTGGCGAAACCGGCGACGCGGTCGAAGAGGGCTTTCGCCCGTTCGGGGCGGCCTGCCTCGGCGAGGGCGGAGGCGAGCCAGAACGAGCAGAGCACGAAGGTGCCCTCGCTGCCTTCGAGTCCGTCGATGTTCCGGTCACCGGTCAGCCGGTAGCGCAGTACCAGGCCGTCGTCGGTGAGCTCGCGGGCGATCGCCTCGATGGTCGCGTTCATGCGTGCGTCGGTAGCGGGCAGGAAGCCGTACAGCGGCATGAGGAGGGCGGCGGCGTCGAGTTCGTCGGAGTCGAACGCCTGGGCGTAGGCGCCGCGCCGTTCGCTCCAGCCTCGTTCGAGCACCGCCTGACGGATGCGGTCCCGCTCGGCCGCCCAGGCTCCCGGACGCGCGTGTTCGCCCAGGCGCGGGGCCAGTTTCACCGCACGGTCGAGTGCCACCCAGCACAGCACCTTCGACGACAGGTGATGACGCGGTTCGTCGCGCATCTCCCACATCCCGGCGTCGGGTTCCCGCCAGCGGCGCGCCGCCGTGTCGGCCAGGCCGGCGGCGAAGCGCTGGATCTCCGGATGCAGTTCCCCGAGCCGCTCACGGTAGAGGTGCAGCGCGTTCAGCAGTTCTCCGTAGACGTCGAGCTGGGTCTGCGCCCACGCCGCGTTGCCGATCCTGACCGGGCGGGAGTCCCGCCATCCGCGCAAGTGCGGCAGCAGGCGCTCGGTCAGGTCGTGCTCGCCGCCAACCCCGTACATGATCTGCAGCGACGAGTCCGTCCCGGCGGTCCCGCCGGCGGAACTCGTCATGAAGGAGACGAAGTCGGCCGCCTCGTCCGGGCACGAACCGTGGTAAAGCGCTTCCAGGGTCAGGCTGGCATCGCGGATCCAGGCGTAGCGATAGTCCCAGTTGCGCGCCCCTCCCACCGACTCGGGCAGGGAGGTCGTCGGGGCGGCCACGATGGCGCCGGTCGGGCGGTAGGTGAGTCCCTTGAGGACCCGGGACGACAGGAGGACCAGGTCGCGGTGCGGCCCCTGGTAGATGTCGTGCTCCGCCTCCCACGACCGCCACGCTTCGACGGTGTCCTCGATCCGCTCCGCCACCCGCTCTGGGGCGGTAGGTTCCGGCGGTGCCACTTCCGGGGGCGCCCACACGAGGGAGAACCCGAACCGCTGCCCGGCCGCCACGCGCACTCTCGCCCGTACGCACGCCTCGCCGGCCTCGCCCGCCTCCAGGGGAACGGGAGTGCGTACGGCGATCTGGTTCGGGCCGCCGAAGGTGCGCACCCCGCCGTCGGTGACGCGCATGAGTGGCCGCACCAGCCCGTATTCGGGGCGGGGCACCAGCTCGACGTCGAGCGCGACCTCGCCGTGTACTCCCTCGACGTCACGCAGCAGTTCGTGCGGTGGCGACATGCCCAGCTCGTGGCCCCGTTGCCCTTCCGCAACGGCGAGCGCGTCGCGCAGCCGCGCCACGCCGGTCGCGGTGGTGAACGTCGTTTCGATCACCAGAGTGCCCGGCAGATAGCGGCGCACCACCTCGAACCGGCCCGCAGGTGTGATCGACCAGTGCCCGGCTTCGGGGTCGAGCAGGCGCGCGAAGAGCGCGGGGCTGTCGAAGCGCGGCACACACATCCAGTCGATCGATCCCCGGCGATCGACCAGGGCGGCGGAGTTGCCGTCGGCGAGCAGCCCGTAATCGGCGATCCGAGAAGACACGGCTACGCAGCCTTCGATCCGGACCGGACGACGCCGCCGCCGCGCGGGAGAGCGGCACACCCGGTCGCCCATCGTCCACGCGGGCGGTACGCCGACACTCCCGCCGGGGCCACCGGTCGCCACAGACGCGTACTGAACCGCCCCTCGGGCGGCTTCTCTCCATCACGCATAGGGACTTCCCGGTGGCCTCGGCGTCATGGCAACTCTCTACAGCACCACCGCGTGGACCAGGACGACCACCACGCCGGAGATCGCGTGCCCGGTCGGCAGACCCATGGGTGTGCCCTTGCCCCGGCGGACACCATGAATTCACGCGCGACCGCATGCAGTTCATCCGTCGCTGCGCCACCGCACGCCGCCGTGGCCTCTTCACATCACACCTCGCGTCGGTGCCGGTCCTGCCGTGGCGAGCCGCGCCCGTATCCGCTCGCGCGCCCGGTACGGCCGGCTCATCACGGCCCCCTCGGGAACACGCACAGGTCGCCTGCACCGGCCGGTGGTTTGCCGGGGCCGCGACGGAAACCGCTGTGCCTCGGTTGTCATTCCCCCTCACCGGGCCGTGGTCCGGACGGCTCGGATCAGCCGGGGAGCGCCCAGCGGTGCGTGAAGGGCAGCCGGACGTGCTCCGATGCGGCAGGTGGGGTGCCGGGCGGGAGAGTACGCGTACGGGGCCGGCGGCGGTGTCGCCGACGAGAGCCGTGAGGGCTCCTTCCGGGCGCCTTCACGTCCATCGCCGAGCCGTCGGCCGGGGTCGCGACGACGACTGCCTGACACGGTTCCCGCTCGCTGCGCCTCCCGGGCGGTTCATACGGGCTCCTGTGACGGTTGTGCGGTGGGAAGATCGGCCACCACGCGGCGCAGCGGCAGCTCCAGGCGTCGCCCCGGGGCCGCCCATCGGGCCAGGGAGCGCTTGGCGGCCTGAGCACGGTGGTGAGTCAGTCCGGGCAGGTACAGGGCATCGGTCAGCAGGGCCGCCGCGTCGGCCGAGTCGATGGCGAGGATGAAGACGCGTCGCTCGTCGGAGCGGACACGGAACCCGGCTGTGCGCAGCAGGGCCGCCAGTCCGTCGCGGGCCTGCGGGTTGGGCCACGGCTGGCGTACGGCGCGCAGGGCTGCCATCACCCGGAGCCAGCCGAGCATGCCCGACGGGGAAAGCCCGGATCGGGAGGGCACCAGTGCCGCGAGCGTCCCTCCGGGCCGCAGCACCCGCCGGATCTCCCCGAGCACCTGCGGCAGGGGGGTGACGACCGGCAGGCACATGGCCGCGCATACGGCCCCGGCCCCCGATGAGGGGAACGGGAGTTCGTCCGCGCCGGCCCGTACGAGCGGCCCGCGGCCCCGGCGCGCGGCCTCGGCGAGTTCCGCCGCGGACAGGTCGATCCCGATCCAGTCGGCGTCCGTCAGCTCCTCGCGCGTGGGTGCCGAACCGCAGGCCAGGTCGAGGACCGTGCCGCGGGTGCCGCGCAGCGGTTCGGCCAGCCAGGCGTAGGGAGAGGTGTCGGCCAGGGAGAAGAGCTGTTCGGTGATGCCGGAGTGCGCCTGGTGGTAGGCGGTGATGAAGCGCCGCCAGTCCGGTTCGTCCACCCGGCCTCGCCTCTCCTCCGGCCCGCGTCGGCCGCTCGCCGTGCCTGGGTCGCTCGCCCTGTGCCTGCCGTGGGGAACCCTGCCGGGCCGGCTCCGCATTCCCTGTCGGACACGCCGGATGCCGACGGATGACGTGGGTCGGCCCAGCCGACCGTGATCGTGTGGCTGAGACGGGGAAGGACCCGACTGTGTCATCGGGTTTCCCTCACGTCCCTCGACCACGCGCCGGCCGTTGTGTACGACGGCGCGACGACCGAAGAGAGCCCACCTCCTAATGACGTTGTCAACTCGCAGAAGCAGCGGAGAGTCCATGGTCGTAGCACCGTCCGTCACGGATCAGGGCCCACAGGACGTTGACT
>NZ_JBEZKP010000048.1:0-57937 GCF_040706335.1 Streptomyces sp. NPDC048389
CCCACCCTCCCCCCCGCCGCTCCGCTGCTTCGCGCGCTTCTGCCCCGCTCGCCCGCCCGCGGGGGCCCCCCCCCCCCCCCGCCCCCCCCCCCCGCCCCCTCGTCGTCAACGGGACCGGACACCGGTCCGCGGCGGCGGCGTTGCGGTGCCGGGGCGCGTTTCTCGTACGGGTGGACGGCACCGTGACCGATCACCCGAGCGGCCGTTGTCATTGCATGACCCAAGCAAAGCGTGCACTCGCCGCCCTCGCCCTCGCCACCGGCGCCTCCGCGCTCGCAGCCCCCGCCGCGAGCGCCGCCTCTCCGGGGCTTCCCACCGGGACGCTGTCCGTCATGGACACGGTCGACACGCTCGCGGCGAGCTCCCTTGCGCCGGAGCATCGCGAGCAGGTGCCGAGCGCGTCCCAGCAGCTGGCCGGGCTCAACCGGCTGGCCGGGGTGCCCCACGACCTCGACCCGCTGACCAGCCAGCTCGCGCCCGTCACGGGTCTGCTCGGCGCCTAGACACCCGTCGCCGGGGGCTGCCGGGCCCACGGTCCGGCAGCCGCCCCGTGCCCGCCGATGCACCCGCGGGCGGGGCACGTCTCCCAGCCCGGTTGCACCCGCGCAGGCAGGGCAGGTCTCCCGGCCGGTCGCACCACACGCAGGCAGGGCAGGTCTCCCGGCCGGTCGCACCACACGTGGGCCCGGCAGGCCGGTGTGTACGCCTCCCCGCCGCTGACGTATGCCGGTGGCGCCACTTGCCCGTGGCCGGTGGTGCCCGTCCGGGCCCGTCCGTCGCGCCCCGATGGGCGCGTACGCCTCCCCGGCCCCAGTGCACCCGTCAGTGGCGGATGCCCAGGCCCGGCAGCCACAGTTCGCCGCGGTCCTTGCAGCTCACGTCCCGTGCCCGCAGTTCTTCCGGCGCCTTGGTGCCGCGGGCGTACAACTCGGTGACGACGAGGGCGGCGAGGGCCGCCGCGCAGTCGCGTCCCGGGTCGATGAAATCGGTCTGCCACCAGCCGCGGTCCCGGCTCTGCCAGCCGCGCGCCAGCATCATCCGGGCCCGGTCCTCGTTGTTCTCCCCGTCGCGGTCGTCGATCGAGGCGTGCAGGCCGTCCTCGACGCTGTAGGACACGAGCAGTTGGCGCCCCCGGTCGGCGGAGCTGGCCAGACAGAAACTCGCCCAGTCGGTCCCCACCTGCACCGCCAGCTGCTCCACCCAGGCTCCGAGCAGCAGCTCCAGCCCGTACTGGAACTGCCCGAGGTCCGTGGCGAGCCGGCTGCCGGGCCCCGCAGTCGGCCGCTCGCCGGGGCCGCTGCGGTCCAACTGCCAGACGTACGGCAGGAACGCCTGGTCGTACGGCCGGCCACCGGACCAGGGGCCGCGCCATTCGAAGGCGCGCCGCTCCTCGCCCTCCAAGGTCAGCGTGTCGTGGACGGAAAGCCCCACCTGCTGCGCGTCGCCCGCGAGCAGCAGGATGCGGTTGCTGTCACGCCAGCGCACGCTCGGCCCGGCCGCCGAGCCGCCGTACAGCGTCGGCTCGCCGATCCTGGCCACGATCGCGTCGTACACCACCTGGAGCGCGCCGCGCCGCCCGGCCGGGGTCGTGCCCGGCCCGTGGACGAGGACGGGCACGGGGGCGCGGCCCAGATGCGGGCCGGGCGCGTCATGGAGCATGCGGGCGAACTCCGCGGCGTCCGCGGGCGTCAGGGCCGTCTGGTGGATCCCCCTGTATTCCATATCGGCCATCGTGCCAGCCGACGCCGACAATTCCTCCGGTCTCGGGGACCACGGCCGATTCCCGTCGCCCGGGGCCGATCGGGCCCCTGTGGCGGGCCTACCGGGCTACGGGGCTACGGGGCTACGGGGGAGATCCCGCCGTTCACGGGACGCCGGCGACCGCCGCCGCCGACGGTGCAGTCGATGCCGTCCAGGAACCCGGTACCCGGACCGCCGCCCTCTGCCGTATCAGCCCGACGCCGACGCCACGGTCTCCGCGGAGGCGGTCGCCGTCGCGCTGGACAACAGCGGCCGGTGACGAGCGGCCCGCCTTGGCGGTGACGGGCTGCCCGCTTTGGCCTCCCTTGGCGGTGGCGGGTTGTCCGCGGTGGTCCCGCGCCGGGGCGGTCCCGGGCGCACCCGCCGCGGGCAGTGGCTCCGGTCGGATATCGCATCGTGTGACTAACCACACCAATAGGGCAAATGATCACGATTGCCTGCCAGAGTGTCTTCTTGCAGGTCATGAGTTCTTTGCGGGCTGATCCCGAGCAAAGATCCGCGAACCACCCAGGGAGCCGGTCCGTTGGCAGCAATCGCCCGGTGGTGCGTCAGGCACCGCCTTGTCGTCGTCCTGCTCTGGCTCGTCACCCTTGGGGGCGCCGCGGGCGCGGCGGGCGTCGCGGGAACCGCGTACTCCAACGACTACAAGGTCCCGGGCACCGAATCCGGCCGTGCCGCCGCGGCCCTCCAGGAGGGCTTCGACGGGCGGGGCGGGGACGGCGACACCATCGTCTGGCACACGGACCGGGGCAGCGTCAGGGACCCCGACGTCGAGAAGCGCATGTCGGCGATGCTCGACGACGTCGCCGCACTCGACGGCATCGCCATGGTCACGAGCCCGTACGGCAGCGACGGCGCCTCGCAGATCAGCGCCGACTCGCGGACCGCCTTCGCGTACGTCACCTTCGACCACCGGGCCCAGGACGTGCCACCGGCCCAGACACAGGCCGTGGTGGACACCGCGAAGGCGGCCTCGGCCGACGGGATCGCGGTCGAACTCGGCGGCGGCGCCGTCGCCCTCACCGAAGCCCCGGGCGGCCATCTGGCCGAGATGGTCGGCGTGGCGGTCGCCGGCATCGTCCTCTTCCTGGTCTTCGGCTCCCTCGCCGCCAGTCTGCTGCCCATCGCCACCGCGCTCGTCTCCGTCGGCACCGCCTACGCGGGCACGGTGCTCCTCGGCCATGTGATGACCGTCGCCGATTTCGCACCCATGCTGGGCCTGCTGGTCGGCCTCGGTGTCGGCATCGACTACGCGCTCTTCATCGTCACCAGGCACCGCCAGGGGCTCAAACGCGGCCTGCCCGTGGACCGGGCGGTACGCGAAGCCGTGACCACCACGGGCCGTGCCGTCGTCTTCGCGGGGGCGACCGTCTGTATCGCGCTCCTCGGCATGCTGATCCTGCGGCTCGGCTTCCTGAACGGGGTCGCGATCGCGGCCTCCCTCACCGTGGTCCTCACCGTCGCCGCCTCCGTGACACTGCTGCCCGCCCTGCTCTCGCTGATCGGCATGCGCGCGCTGAGCCGCCGCGAACAGCGCCGGCTGGCCGAACTGGGGCCGCAGCCGGAGCCGCCGACCGGCTTCGCCGCCCGGTGGTCCGCCTTCGTCGAACGCCGCCCCAAACTGCTGGGTGCGGTCGCCGCAGCGGTCATGCTGCTCCTCGCCCTGCCGACGTTCTCACTCCACCTCGGCACCTCCGACCAGGGCAACGGCCCCCGAACCGCCACCACACGGCAGGCGTACGACCTGCTCGCCGAAGGCTTCGGCCCCGGCGTCAACGGGCCCCTCACGCTCGTCGCCGAACTGGAGGGCCCGGACGACCACGTGGCCATGGACCGGCTCCGGGGCGACCTCCAGGCCACCGAGGGCGTCGCCTCCGCCGGCCCGGTCGCGTACAACGGCAGTGGCGACACGGCCCTGCTCACCGTCGTCCCGGAGACCGCACCCCAGTCGAAGGCGACGAGCGAGCTCGTCGACCGGCTGCGCTCCGAGGTCCTTCCCGTCGCGGAGAACGGCACCTCGCTCCAGGTGCACGTCGGCGGTGTCACCGCGAGCTACGACGACTTCGCGGAGATCATCGTCGGCAAGCTGCCGCTGTTCATCGGCGTCGTGGTCGCGCTCGGTTGTCTGCTGCTGCTCCTCGCGTTCCGCTCCGTCGGCATCCCGCTCAAGGCCGCGGCGATGAACGTACTCGCCGTCGCCTCCGCCTTCGGCATCGTCGTGGCGATCTTCCAGTGGGGCTGGGGAAGCGAGCTGATGGGGCTCGGCAGGGCGGGCCCCATCGAACCGTTCCTGCCGGTGATCATGGTTTCGGTCCTCTTCGGGCTCTCCATGGACTACCAGGTCTTCCTGGTCAGCCGGATGTACGAGGAGTGGCTGGAGACCGGCGACAACCGGCGTGCCGTACGAGTGGGACTCGCCGAGACCGGCCGCGTGATCAACTCCGCCGCCGTCATCATGATCTCGGTGTTCCTCGCGTTCGTACTCAGTGGCGACCGGGTCATCGCCATGTTCGGCATCGGCCTGGCGGCCGCGGTCGCCCTGGACGCGTTCGTCCTGCGTACGCTGCTGGTGCCCGCCCTGATGCACCTGCTCGGCGGAGCGAACTGGTGGCTGCCGCGCGGCCTGGACCGGCTGCTGCCGCGTATCAGCATCGAAAAGCCGGCGTCCCGCGAGGCCGCGCATGCGAGGATCCCGCAGGGACGTACGAGCGAGGACGGCGAGCTCGTGCCATAGCGGCCGGCCATCGAGGGGCCCGCGGGTTCGCGACAGACCTCGGCGACGAAGGAGCGCAGCGGCATCCGCCGGAACCCCGGCAGGCAGGGCGAACGGCACGACCTGCAGGCCCGGTCGGTACTGGCCGCACAGCCGTACAGCCGCCGGGGCGGCGGGCACAGCGCGGTCGCAGAGCGGAAAACCGCTGGTGGTGGGGGATGTCCGGTGCTGGAATGCCCGGATGGACCCCCAGGATCACACGGCCGTTCTCGCCCTCTTCGACCGTCAGTTGCGGCGCGGCGCCGACCACGGAGAACGCGACGGCGACGTCGTACGGCGGTCCGCCGACGACGGGAACTGGAACGGCGTCCTCTGGTCCTCGCTGCAGCGGGAGACCGCAGACGCCGCGATCGCCCGCCAGGTGCGGCACTTCTCCGCGCTCGGCCGCCCCTTCGAGTGGAAGCTGTACGGCTACGACGCCCCTGGAGACCTCGGCGCGCGGCTGCGCGCAGCCGGGTTCGCGCCGGAGGCGGAGGAGACCGTGATGGTCGGCGAGGCGGCTCGGATGGCCGTCGACGTCGAACTGCCCGGCGACGTACGGCTGGAGCGGGTGACCGGGCCGGAGGGTGTCGAGCTCGTTGTGCGGGTGCACGAACGGGCCTTCGGTACCAGCGGTGACCGGCTGCGCGAGCAGCTGCTCGTCCAGCTGGCCGAGGAACCCGACACGATCGACATCACCCTCGCCATGGCCGGCGACCTCCCGGTGTGCTCGGCCCGCATGGAGCGGTACCCGGGTACCGACTTCGCCGGCCTATGGGGCGGCGGCACCCTCGCCGCCTGGCGCGGACGCGGCATCTACCGCGCCTTGATCGCCCACCGGGCCCGGCTCGCCGTCGCCAAGGGCGTCCGGTACATGCAGGTGGACGCCTCCGACGACAGCCGCCCGATCCTCGAACGGCTGGGCTTCACCGCACTGTGCACGACGACGCCGTACGTCTACGAGCTCCGGTCCGCGCGCCCCGGGTCCTGACCCCGGCCTACGCCGAGGCCGGTGCCCCGTCCTCGCCCCCGTCGCCCGGCCGCCCCGTACGGGGTGTGTCCGGCGCCTCGTGGGACGCCGTGCCGGCCGGCGGCGGGGGCTCGCGGTCCGGGGCCCGGGTGGCCTCGGTGGTGTCGGCCGCCGGGACGGTGTCCCCTGCGGCCGGCGACATCTGCGCCCGGACCGTGACCTTGCCCGAGGCGAGGTCTATGGGGCCGCGGCCCGGGTCGCCGTCCCCGACGTCGACCCGTGTCAGCGCGAGCCGGTTGCGCTCCTCGTCGGTGTGCTTGCGGCCGGGCGCGAAGATCTCCTCGAAGGCGTTGAACACCGGGCCACCACCCCTTATCCCACCTCCAGCCGGAGGATCCTGTCGTCGCCCGCCTCAGGCGTGCCCCGGCCGTCCGTCTCGCTGGTGACGAGCCAGAGCTTGTCACCATCCGCGGAAACAACCGTGCGCAAGCGGCCGTACTTCTCATCGAGGAACGCCTGGGGATCCGCGGAAGGTTCCGCTCCGGACAGCGGGATGCGCCAGAGCCGCTCGCCCCGCAACCCCGCCATCCAGATCGAACCCTGTGCGTAGGCGATGCCGCTCGGTGACGCCTGGTCCGTCGACCACTGGGCCACCGGGTCCACGAAGTCGGACCCGCCGCCCTTGCCCTCGACCTCGGGCCAGCCGTAGTTCTTGCCGGGCTCGATCAGGTTCAGCTCGTCCCAGGTGTCTGCCCGAACTCCGACGCCCACAGGCGCTTCTGCGCATCCCAGGCGAGCCCCTGAACATTGCGGTGGCCGTACGAGTAGACGACGGAGTCGGCCTCGGGGTTGCCGTGGACCGGTTCCCCGTCCGGGGTCATGCGGAGGATCTTGCCCCCGAGGGACTCCTTGTCCTGGGCCAGGCCCGTGTCACCCGTCTCGCCCGTGCCCGCGTACAGCATCTTGTCCGGGCCGAAGGCGATCCTGCCGCCGTTGTGGATGACGCCCTTGGGGATGCCGCGGAGCACCGTGTCCGGGGCGCCGAGCTGCTGGCCGGCCGGCTTCTGCTCGTCGTACAGCAGACGGGCGATGCGGTTGTCGGAGGCGGTCGTGAAGTAGGCGTAGACCTGGTGGTCGGAGGCGAAGGAGGGGGAGAGCGCCAGGCCCATCAGGCCGCCCTCCCCGCCCGGCTCGACACCCGGCACGGAACCGACCTCGGTCTTCTTGCCGCTCGCCACGTCGATCCGGGTGATCGTGCCCTCGTCGCGCGAGGAGACCAGCAGGTCGCCGCCCGGCAGAGCGGTCACGCCCCAGGGAGAGTCCAGGCCCTCGGTCAGAGTGGAGACGACCTTCACCGAGCCCTTCGCGGGCGGGGCGGAAGGGCTCGGCGCGGCGCTCGAAGCAGTGGCCGGCGGGGCGGCGGCGTCCTTGGAGGCGCCGGGTGTCCCGGTGGCCGGGCCGTTCTCGCCGCCCGACGAGCACCCGGCCGCGAAGAGGAGCACGAGGGCGGCCATCACGGCCATCACGGCCGTCACTGCAGGACGGTGCACGGTTCTGATCCCTTCGACGGCGGCGGGGGCTGCTGCCTTCCTGTTCTTCTTACACCGCGACCGCTCCTCAGGTTCCCGATCTTGCCGAGAACCCTGACCGCATCCGCCGGGAAGGGTGGGCCGCCCCTGCCGGAAACCCTCGCCGAAAGCCCCTGCCGGAACCCCTGCCTCATCCGCCGAGAACCCGGAACCCCTGCCTCATCCGCCGGGAAATCAGTCCCACGACCCCCGTGCCGTGGGCAGCCCCGCGATCTCCGCCAGGTCGTGCGCCGTGAGCTCGAGCTTCCAGGCGCCCGCGTTCTCGACGGCCCACTCGGGCCGCTTCGTCCCCGGCACCGGCACCACGTGCCGCCCCTGGCCCAGCGCCCAGGCCAGCGCGACGCGCGCCGGTGTGGCGTCCCCGCCGTGCCGCTCGGCGATCCGGCGCAGGCCGGCCACGACCGGCTGGTTGGCCGCCATCATCTCCGCCGTGAACCGTGGATGGCGCGCGCGTACGTCGTCGGGCTCGAACCCCTGGCCAGGAGTGAGCGTCCCGGTCAGAAAGCCGTTCCCGAGGGGCATCGCCGCCAGGAACCCCACCCCGCGCGCCTCGCACCAGGGCAGCAGCCGCTCCAGCGCCTCCGGCGACCACACCGACAGCTCCGCCTGCACCGCGCCGACCGGGAACACCTGCTGTATCCGCTCGAGTTGGCGGATCGTTTCCTCGTGCAGGTGAGCGCCCGACCGTCGGTGCGCCCGCGCACCGACGGCGCACATCCCGAGAGCGCGCACCTTTCCCGCGCCCACCAGCTCGGCCATCGCGCCCCATGTCTCCTCGACCGGGATCTCGGGGTCGGCGCGGTGGAGCTGGTACAGATCGATCACGTCGGTCTGCAGGCGGCGCAGGGAGGCGTCGCAGGCCCGTTTCACATAGCCAGGGCGTCCGTTGGCGACGATGTGCTGGTCGCCCACGAGCAGGCCCACCTTCGTCGACACGAAGGCGTCCGCGCGCCGTTCCCTGAGTACTCTGCCGAGCAGCAGCTCGTTGGTGAAAGGCCCGTACATGTCGGCCGTGTCCAGCAGGGTCGAACCGGCGTCGAGAGCGCTGTGCACGGTGCGGAGCGAGCGGTCCCCGCGCTGCTGTGAGCTGGTGTAGCCCCAGCTCATCGGCATGCATCCGAGCCCCACGGCGCCCACTTCGAGGCCCGCCGCACCGATCGCCCTGCGCTCCAACTCCCCGTACCTCTCCCTCGGCCGCCCCCAAAACTAACCAATGACCGGCCGCTGTCTTCGCATAGCCTCCTGAGCATGACTGCTGATGTATGGCTCCCCGTCCCGGCCGACGAGATCGCCGGCCTTCCCGCGCCCGCCGCGACGGGGCTGAACTACCGTTTCTGGGACGGCGGCCCGGACTATCCGGCGGACCCGGCGGACTGCGTCTTCTACACCGTCCCGTATCTGAAGGGCATGGAGGTGGCCATACGGCCGCTCGCCGCCATGAGTTCCGTACGGGTCGTCCAGACGCTCTCGGCGGGCATCGACCATGTGCAGCCGGCCCTCGCCTCGCTCCCCGCGGGCGTGCGGCTCTGCAACGCCAAGGGTGTCCACGAGGCGTCGACCGCCGAACTCGCCCTTGCCCTGATCCTCGCCTCCCTGCGCGGCATTCCCGGATTCGTACGCGGCCAGGAGGCCGAGGAATGGCGCGCGGGCTTCTACCCGGCGCTCGCCGACAAGTCGGTGCTCATCGTGGGTTACGGGTCCATCGGTGCCGCGATCGAGGACCGGCTCGCGCCCTTCGAGTGCGCGCGGGTGGCGCGCGTCGCGCGCTCCGCCCGGACAACGGAGCGCGGCGAAGTGCGCGCACTCACCGATCTTCCCGGCCTGCTGCCCGACGCCGACGTCGTCATCCTGTCCACGCCGCTGACCGAGCGGACAAAGGGCCTGGTGGGGGCCGACTTCCTGAGCCGGATGAAGGACGGGGCGCTGCTGGTCAACGTCGCCCGTGGCCCGGTCGTCGACACGAAGGCGCTGATCGCGGAGGTGGAGAGCGGCCGCATCACCGCCGCTCTCGATGTCACCGATCCGGAGCCGCTGCCCGCCGGGCACCCCCTCTGGCATCTGCCGGGTGTCCTCATCAGCCCCCATGTCGGCGGCTCGACCTCTGCGTTCATGCCTCGTGCCAAGCGGCTGCTGGCGGCCCAGGTCACCGACTTCGCGGCGGGCGCCCCTCTGCGCAATGTCGTCGTGACGACCGGATAACGACCCTCGGGTGAACGGCGCCGCCACACTCCGAAGTCACTCCAATGCACCGCGTGCCTTAGTCGCTCCAGCCCGTCACACAGAGTAGAGGGGCTATGTCCCTGAGTGACGATATTGGTGTATCGTCCCGACCTGGGGGCTGCACCGTGCGAGGGGTGGTGCCGTGGCGCGAACTGATTGCCGATCAGACGTGAGGGGGGCGACGGGCGATGCAAGGTGGATGGACCCGACCGGCGCGGCAGGGCAGTCGCCGACGAATCCCGCGGACTCCGCCGCACGGGGTGACTCCGCCCCCCGCGGCCCGGCCGTTCGCGCCCCCCTGGCCGTCGGCGCACCCCTGGACCGCGCGATGACCGCGCCCGGGGCACCGGCCCTCGGGGGCGCGGTGCCGCGCGGCGGCCCGGGGGCGGCTCGCCAGCTCGTCCTGGCGTTCGTCTGCGCCGGGTACGGGGTGGGAGCCGCCTTCGGCTGGGGGTCACCCCGTCTGGCGCTGGTCATGGGCGACTTCGGGCTCAGTCTCGCCGCCCTGGTCGCCGCCGTCTCCTGTCTGCTCTACGCGCGTACGGCGGCGTGCCGCTTCCGGCCCGCGTGGCTGCTGTTCGCAGTGTCCTCCGCCATGGCGTCGGCGGGGAACGCGGTCTGGGGCTGGTACGAGGTGGTGCTGGGACGCCCGGTGCCGAGCCCGTCCGTGGCCGATCTGTTCTTCCTCTGCTTCGCGCCGCCCGCCATCGTCGGACTCCTGGTGCTCGCCAAGCGGCCCGTGTCCAAGGCCGGCTGGGTCTGCCTCGGCCTCGACGCCTGGCTGATCGGCGGCTCGCTGCTCACCCTGTCCTGGAGCCTCGCACTCGCCCACACCGCCCACGCACAGGGCGAGAGCGTGGCTCCCACGGCACTCGCGCTCGCCTACCCGCTGCTGGACATCGTGCTGGTGAGCATGGTCCTCGCGCTGCACTTCCGCCGTTCGTCGGCCAACCGGTCGGCGGTCAACACGGCGATCGCCGGGCTCGCCCTCACCGTGCTGTGCGACGCCCTGTTCACCTCACCGCTGCTGCGCGAGAGCTACCGCTCGGGCCAGCTGCTCGACGCCGGGTGGTTCGCGGGCTCGCTGCTGCTCGCATACGCCCCCTGGGGAGCGCGCAGGATGCCGGACTCCGCACGGCCGCCGCGGGGTGTGAGGCACCCGGGCAGGCCCATCGCCAGCTCGCTCTCGGCGCTCACCCCGTACCTCGCCGCGGCCGTGTGCACACTCGGCATCCTCTACAACGTCATCGACGGCCGCCGGGTCGACCGGGTCGTCGTGCTCACCGGCTGCACCGTCGTCCTCGCCCTCGTCGTACGGCAGGGCATCATGCTGCTCGACAACATCGCCCTCACGCACGAACTGGCCCAGAAGGAGAACCACTTCCGCTCTCTGGTCCAGGGGTCGAGCGACGTCATCATGATCGCCGCGCCCTCCGGAGTGCTGCGCTACGTCTCACCCGCGGCGGCCGGGGTCTACGGGCGCGACGCCGAGGAACTGGTCGGCTCCGAACTGTCGGCCCTCATCCACCCGGACGACCTGGGGCGCGTCGTCCACGAGCTCCGCCGCTTCCTGGCCGCGGAACCGGCGCGGGAGCCGACCACGCGCATGGAGTGCCGGTTCAGATCCGGCTCCGGCGACTGGCTCAACGTGGAGTCGACCGTCAGCCGCCACCAGGGCGGTCTGATCCTCAACAGCCGCGACGTCACGGAACGGGTGCGGCTGCAGGCCCAGCTGCAGCACAACGCGGAGCACGACCCGCTCACCGACCTGCCCAACCGCGCCCTGTTCACCGAGCGGGTCAGAGGAGCCCTCACCGGCCGCAGGGCGGGCGACGAGGGCACCGCCGTGCTCTTCATCGACCTCGACGGCTTCAAGGGCGTCAACGACCGCCTCGGCCATCAGGCGGGCGACGAGCTGCTGATCCAGGCGGCGCGGCGGCTGGCCGACTCCGTACGGGCCGGTGACACGGCCGCCAGGCTCGGCGGAGACGAGTTCGCGGCCCTCATCGTCGGCGACGGTGCCGGCGACAGGGCCGCCCGGGAGTGCCAGGTCCTGGAGATCGCCGACAGACTGCGCCTCATGCTCTCCCAGCCGTACCGCATCGACGGCGGCGAGGTGCGGGTCGCCGCCTCCATCGGCGTCGCCTTCGCCGAGCCGGCGATGAGCCCCACCGACCTCATGCGCAACGCGGACCTCGCCATGTACCGGGCCAAGGCCGGCGGCAAGGACCGGGTCGAGCTGTACGCCCCGCAGATGCAGGCCGAGGTGGTCCGACGCACCGAACTGGCCGCACGGCTGCGCAGCGCCCTCCACGAGGGTGAGTTCGCACTGCTGCACCAGCCGGTCGTGAGCCTTGCCACCGGCCGCATCGCGGCGGTCTCCGCGCAGGCCCGCTGGCGCTCCTCCCAGGGCATCCTCTTCACGCCCGCCGAGTTCCTGCGGGTCTCCGACGACGGCGACCGCAGCGCCGAGCTCGGCCGCTGGCTGCTCGAGGAAGCCGTCGGCCAGGCCGCGGAGCGGCGCCGGGACGGCCACGGGGCAACGGTCTCCGTGCGGCTGTCGGCCCGGCTGCTGCTGGACAGATCCATGCCGCTCGGGTCCATCGAGGCCCTGCTCACGCGGCACGGCCTGCCGTCCGGCGCACTCGTCGTCGAGCTCGCGGACAGCGACCCGCGGATCTCCTTCGACGAGCTGGAACAGCGGCTGATCGCCCTGCGCAGGATGGGCGTACGGATCGCCCTGGACGGTTTCGGCAGCGGCTACGCGGCGATCAACGCGCTGCGGAGGCTCCCGGTGGACGTGCTGAAACTGGACAGAGGGCTGGTCGAGGGCGTCGTCGAGTCCGCCCGGCTGCACAAGATCACGAGCGGGCTGCTCCGTATCGCCGGCGATCTCGGCATGCAGTCCGTCGCGGACGGGGTGGACGTCGCGGAGCAGGTCCTCGCGCTGCGCGCCATGGGGTGCACCCACGCCCAGGGCATGGCCTTCTCGGGACCGCTGGACGAGTACCGGCTGCGGCGTGCCCTGGTCAGGGGCGAGTACCCGGTGCCCGCGGCCCTTCCGCTGCCGGTCCTCACGGCGGGCATCCCGCCCGCCCGGAATGGCTCAAATAGTGAGACGCGCGTCCCACCCGCTTGACAGTGGTAGTGCGCCGGGGGGAGGGTCAATGCCATGCGCACCCGAATTCTCGTACTTGGAAAGCGCGTCGGCTAGCAGGGCCGCACAGTCAGCTCTGCGAACACCCCCGACGCGCTCCCCTCGCTTGCCTCACGGCACGAGGGGTTTTTTGTTGCACCGGCACGATGTGAATCCGTACCAAACCCTCGCGAAAACCTCAGCTTCGAGAAGAGAACGCCGATGACCGAGCAGGCCTCCGGGGCCCACCATCCGCAACCGCGGGCCCGTAGCGGCGGACAGCCGTCCGCCACCGTCGAACACGTCACGGGTGCGCAGTCCCTGATTCGCTCTCTCGAGGAAGTAGGGGCCGACACGGTGTTCGGCATCCCGGGCGGTGCGATCCTCCCGGCGTACGACCCGATGATGGACTCCTCGAAGGTCCGCCACGTCCTCGTCCGCCACGAGCAGGGCGCCGGCCACGCCGCCACCGGTTACGCGCAGGCCACCGGCAAGGTCGGCGTCTGCATGGCCACCTCGGGGCCCGGCGCCACCAATCTGGTCACCCCGATCGCCGACGCGCACATGGACTCCGTGCCGCTCGTCGCGATCACCGGTCAGGTCGCCTCCAAGGCGATCGGTACGGACGCCTTCCAGGAGGCGGACATCTGCGGCATCACCATGCCGATCACCAAGCACAACTTCCTGGTCACCAAGGCGGCGGACATCCCGCGCACCATCGCGGAGGCGTTCCACATCGCCTCCACGGGCCGCCCGGGTCCCGTCCTCGTCGACATCGCCAAGGACGCCCTCCAGGCGAAGACCACCTTCAGCTGGCCGCCGCAGACCGATCTGCCCGGCTACCGGCCGGTCACCAAGCCGCACGCCAAGCAGATCCGCGAGGCCGCCAAGCTGATCATCGGTGCCAAGCGCCCGGTCCTGTACGTCGGGGGCGGCGTCCTCAAGGCCGGCGCCACCACCGAGCTGAAGGTGCTGGCCGAGCTCACCGGAGCCCCCGTCACCACCACCCTGATGGCGTTGGGCGCGTTCCCCGACAGCCACCCGCTGCACGTGGGAATGCCGGGCATGCACGGAGCGGTCACCGCCGTCACCGCGCTGCAGAAGGCCGACCTGATCGTCGCCCTCGGAGCCCGTTTCGACGACCGCGTCACCGGCAAGCTGGACAGCTTCGCGCCGTACGCCAAGATCGTCCACGCCGACATCGACCCGGCGGAGATCGGCAAGAACCGCACCGCCGACGTCCCGATCGTCGGTGACGCCCGCGAGGTCATCGCGGACCTGGTCCAGGCCGTCCAGGCCGAGCACAGCGACGGCAACGCCGGGGACTACACCGCCTGGTGGAAGGACCTCAACCGCTGGCGCGAGACCTACCCGCTCGGCTACGAGCAGCCGGAGGACGGCAGCCTCGCCCCGCAGCAGGTCATCCAGCGCATCGGGGAACTCGCCCCCGAGGGCACGATCTTCGCGGCGGGTGTCGGCCAGCACCAGATGTGGGCCGCCCACTTCATCGACTACGACAAGCCGGCCACCTGGCTGAACTCCGGCGGAGCCGGGACGATGGGCTACGCCGTCCCCGCGGCGATGGGTGCCAAGGCCGGTGTCCCGGACCGCACGGTCTGGGCGATCGACGGCGACGGCTGCTTCCAGATGACCAACCAGGAACTGGTCACCTGCGCCCTGAACAACATCCCGATCAAGGTCGCCATCATCAACAACGGCGCCCTCGGCATGGTCCGCCAGTGGCAGACCCTCTTCTACAACCAGCGCTACTCCAACACCGTGCTGCACTCCGGCCCGGAGGCCACCGGCCTGGAGAAGAGCGCCGGTACCCGCGTCCCCGACTTCGTCAAGCTGTCGGAGGCCATGGGCTGCCACGCGATCCGCTGCGAGTCCCCGGACGAGCTGGACAAGGTCATCGCCGAGGCCAACGCGATCAACGACCGCCCGGTCGTGATCGACTTCATCGTCCACGAGGACGCCCAGGTGTGGCCCATGGTCGCCGCCGGCACCTCCAACGACGAGGTCATGGCCGCCCGCGGCGTCCGCCCCGACTTCGGCGACAACGAAGACGACTGAGAGAGAGCGATAAGAACATGTCCAAGCACACGCTCTCGGTCCTGGTCGAGAACACCCCCGGCATCCTGGCCCGGATCGCCGCGCTGTTCTCCCGCCGCGGCTTCAACATCGACTCGCTCGCGGTCGGTGTCACCGAGCACCCCGACATCTCCCGCATCACCATCGTCGTGGGAGTCGAGGACCTGCCGCTCGAGCAGGTGACCAAGCAGCTCAACAAGCTCGTCAACGTCCTGAAGATCGTCGAGCTCGAGCCCGGCGCCGCGATCCAGCGCGAACTCGTGCTGGTCAAGGTCCGCGCCGACAACGAGACCCGCTCGCAGATCGTCGAGATCGTCCAGCTGTTCCGCGCCAAGACCGTCGACGTCTCGCCCGACGCCGTCACCATCGAGGCCACCGGATCGAGTGACAAGCTCGAGGCGATGCTGAAGATGCTCGAGCAGTTCGGCATCAAGGAACTCGTCCAGTCCGGCACGATCGCCATAGGGCGTGGCGCCCGTTCCATCACCGACCGGTCGCTGCGCGCCCTGGACCGTTCCGCATAGCCCCCGTTCCGCCCCCGTTCTCGCCTGGCGAGACCGCGAAACTCTTCCCGCCGCTCCCGCCGTACGGTGGGACGCAAAGCGTCATTCCAAAGACGTGCACACCAAGGAGACAACCAAGTGGCCGAGCTGTTCTACGACGACGACGCCGACCTGTCCATCATCCAGAACCGCAAGGTCGCGGTCATCGGCTACGGAAGCCAGGGCCACGCCCACGCGCTGTCGCTGCGTGACTCGGGTGTCGACGTCCGCGTCGGTCTGCACGAGGGCTCCAAGTCCAAGGCCAAGGCCGAGGAGCAGGGCCTGCGCGTGGTGACGCCCGCCGAGGCCGCCGCCGAGGCCGACGTCATCATGATCCTGGTCCCGGACCCGATCCAGGCCCAGGTGTACGAGGAGTCCGTCAAGGACAACCTGAAGGACGGCGACGCCCTGTTCTTCGGCCACGGCCTCAACATCCGCTTCGGCTTCATCAAGCCGCCGGCCGGTGTCGACGTCGCCATGGTCGCCCCCAAGGGCCCGGGGCACCTGGTCCGCCGCCAGTACGAGGAGGGCCGCGGCGTCCCGTGCATCGCCGCCGTCGAGCAGGACGCCACGGGCAAGGCGTTCGACCTCGCGCTGTCGTACGCCAAGGGCATCGGCGGCACCCGCGCCGGCGTCATCAAGACGACCTTCAAGGAAGAGACCGAGACGGACCTCTTCGGTGAGCAGGCCGTCCTCTGCGGTGGCACCGCGGCGCTGGTCAAGGCGGGCTTCGAGACCCTGACCGAGGCCGGCTACCAGCCGGAGATCGCGTACTTCGAGTGCCTCCACGAGCTGAAGCTGATCGTGGACCTCATGTACGAGGGCGGCCTGGAGAAGATGCGCTGGTCGGTCTCCGAGACCGCCGAGTGGGGCGACTACGTCACCGGCCCGCGGATCATCACGGACGACACCAAGGCCGAGATGAAGAAGGTCCTCGCGGAGATCCAGGACGGCACCTTCGCCAAGAACTGGATGGACGAGTACCACGGCGGTCTGAAGAAGTACAACGAGTACAAGACCCAGGACTCCGAGCACCTGCTGGAGACCACCGGCAAGGAGCTGCGCAAGCTCATGAGCTGGGTCGACAACGACGAGGCGTGATCCTCGGGATGAGGGGGCCGGCCCACGGCCCCCTCATCCGTACGTCCGGCCGCTTCTCCACTTCGTCCAGCCACGGACGGGTGATCCTGCCAACGAGGCGCAAGGCGCACCGTGCGGCACCACTACACTCATCAACACACGCGTCAGGCCCACAGTGTCGTGCGTCTTCCACGCGGCTAGCCCCCTCCACCGCTGCGGCCGTCGGGACGGCCGTCTGCACCGGACATGTGAGGACTCACGTGAGCTCGAAACCTGTCGTACTCATCGCTGAAGAGCTGTCGCCCGCCACCGTCGACGCGCTGGGCCCGGATTTCGAGATCCGGCACTGCAACGGCGCCGACCGCGCGGAGCTGATCCCCGCGATCGCCGACGTGGACGCGGTCCTGGTCCGCTCGGCCACCAAGGTCGACGCCGAGGCCATCGCCGCCGCCAGGAAGCTGCGGGTCGTCGCCCGCGCGGGTGTGGGCCTGGACAACGTGGACGTGTCCGCGGCCACCAAGGCCGGTGTGATGGTCGTGAACGCCCCGACGTCCAACATCGTCACCGCCGCCGAGCTCGCCTGCGGCCTGCTCGTCGCCACCGCGCGCAACATCCCCCAGGCCAACACCGCCCTCAAGAACGGCGAGTGGAAGCGCTCCAAGTACACCGGCGTCGAGCTGAGCGAGAAGACCCTCGGCGTCGTCGGCCTCGGCCGTATCGGCGTCCTGGTCGCGCAGCGCATGTCCGCCTTCGGTATGAAGGTCGTCGCGTACGACCCCTATGTGCAGCCCGCGCGTGCCGCGCAGATGGGCGTCAAGCTGCTGTCGCTCGACGAGCTGCTCGAGGTCTCCGACTTCATCACCGTCCACCTGCCCAAGACGCCCGAGACGCTCGGCCTGATCGGCGACGAGGCGCTGCACAAGGTGAAGCCGGCCGTCCGCATCGTCAACGCCGCGCGCGGCGGGATCGTCGACGAGGAGGCGCTGTACTCGGCGCTGAAGGAGGGCCGGGTCGCCGGCGCGGGCCTGGACGTGTACGCGAAGGAGCCGTGCACCGACTCCCCGCTCTTCGAGCTCGACCAGGTCGTCTGCACCCCGCACCTGGGCGCCTCCACGGACGAGGCCCAGGAGAAGGCCGGGATCGCCGTCGCCCGCTCGGTCCGCCTCGCCCTCGCCGGTGAACTGGTCCCCGACGCGGTCAACGTCCAGGGCGGCGTCATCGCCGAGGACGTACGGCCCGGCCTGCCGCTCGCCGAGAAGCTCGGCCGCATCTTCACCGCGCTCGCCGGCGAGGTGTCGGTCCGACTCGACGTCGAGGTGTACGGCGAGATCACCCAGCACGACGTCAAGGTGCTCGAGCTGTCCGCGCTCAAGGGCGTGTTCGAGGACGTCGTCGACGAGACGGTGTCCTACGTCAACGCGCCGCTGTTCGCGCAGGAGCGCGGTGTCGAGGTGCGCCTGACGACCAGCTCCGAGTCCCCGGACCACCGCAACGTCGTCACCGTGCGCGGCACGCTCTCGGACGGCGAGGAGGTCGCGGTCTCCGGCACGCTGGCCGGCCCCAAGCACCTCCAGAAGATCGTCGCCATCGGCGAGTACGACGTGGACCTGGCCCTCGCCGACCACATGGTCGTACTGCGCTACGAGGACCGTCCCGGCGTCGTCGGCACGGTCGGCCGCATCCTCGGTGAGGCCGGTCTCAACATCGCCGGCATGCAGGTGGCCCGCTCCGAGGAGGGCGGCGAGGCACTCGTCGTCCTGACCGTGGACGACACGGTGCCGGCGCCGGTGCTGGCGGAGATCGCCGAGGAGATCGGCGCAGCTTCCGCCCGCACGGTGAACCTCACGGACTGACCCGTACGAACCTCTCGGACCGACCCGTACGATCCGTCGCCCCGGCCCCCGGTCGCTCGCCCTGTGCGGGAGACCGGGGGCCGGGGCGTGTCCGGGTCCTGCCGTTCCCTCTCCTCTGCGGAGCACGACGCCAATCCGGCCAAATGGGTAAAATTATCTAAAAGTGGGCATGAGTCGCTCGAGGCCGCGGTGTCTCGCACCGGCCCTGCTTCTTCTGCGGGGCCTGCCCGGGCTACGCGGCACTCCCGTACCGGTGGCCGGGTGACGGGTCCAGCCATTCGCTCGCCCGCACAGGTCAGGAGGGGCACGCGATGGATGCATGGCTGATCTGGTTGATCGTCGCAGCGCTACTGGCTGTGGCGGAGATCTTCACGCTCACCGCCTCGCTCGGAATGCTGGGCGGGGCCGCACTGGTCACGGCAGGAGCTGCCGCGATCGGCCTTCCGGTGGTCTGGCAGCTCGTGGTGTTCACCGTCGTCGCCACGGCGAGCATGCTCTTCCTGCGCCCCCTCGCGCTCCGCCATGTGCTCAAGCCGCAGAAGGAACGATTCGGCGTGGACGCGCTGGTCGGCCGGGGCGCCTATGTCGTCACCGAGGTGTCGGGCCTGGGCGGCAGAGTCCGTATCGGCGGCGAGGAGTGGAGCGCCCGCCCGTACGACGAGACGCTGGTGATTCCGCCGGGAACGACCGTCGACGTCATAGAGATCAGCGGCAGCACCGCGCTCGTCTACCCCCGGGAGTGACCCATGGAAGCCTCGGCAACCCTCGTCGCCGGTCTGATCGTCGCCCTGATCGCCGTCTTCACCGTGGTGCGCGCGGTCCGGATCGTGCCGCAGGCCCGCGCGCGCAACGTCGAACGGCTCGGCCGCTACCACCGCACACTGAAGCCGGGCCTCAATCTCGTCATCCCCTACATCGACCGCGTCCATCCGGTGATCGACCTGCGTGAACAGGTCGTGTCCTTCCGGCCGCAGCCGGTCATCACCGAGGACAACCTGGTCGTCGAGATCGACACCGTCCTCTACTTCCAGGTCACCGACCCCCGGGCGGCCTTCTACGAGATCGCGAACTTCCTGCAGGCGGTCGAGCAGCTCACGGTCACCACCCTGCGCAACGTCGTGGGGTCCATGGACCTCGAAAAGACACTGACCTCCCGCGACACCATCAACAGCCAGCTCCGTGGCGTGCTGGACGACGCCACCGGCAAGTGGGGGCTGCGGGTCAACCGGGTGGAGATCAAGGCCATCGACCCCCCGCAGTCCATCAAGGACGCGATGCAGAAGCAGATGCGGGCCGAGCGGGACAAGCGTGCCGCGATCCTCGGGGCCGAAGGGCAGCGCCAGTCGCAGATCCTGACCGCCGAGGGCGACAAGCAGTCCGCCGTGCTCCGTGCCGAGGGAAACCGCACGGCCGAGATCCTCAAGGCCGAGGGCCAGTCCCGGGCGATCGACGAGGTGTTCCAGGCCGTGCACCGCAACGACCCGGACCCGAAGCTGCTCGCCTACCAGTACCTGCAGACGCTGCCCCAGCTCGCCCAGGGGCAGGGGAGCACCTTCTGGGTGATCCCCAGTGAAGTGACCTCCGCTCTCCAGGGGATCTCCCGGGCCTTCGGCGAGGTACTGCCGCAGTCCCCGGCCACCCGCGAGACCTCCGCGGACGACGACAGATCCGCCCAGGCCGCCGACGACGCGGCGCAGGCCGCGGAAGCCGCAGCCGAGGCACTTGCCGACGCGGCCAAGGCCGACGAATCCGCGACCGGCCGCCGTCCTCCCGGCCCGCCGGCCGTGCCCTGACGGAGCGGCGTACGCGGCGCCGGCTGTGGAGAGCCGCGCGCTCCGCAACGCCATGTGCGGCAGCCGGTGCCCACCGCGGGTCGAGATCCGGGCCGGTGGGCCCCACGCGCGCGGGCACGGCACGTACGAGTCGGCGTGCGCGGTGTCGCTGCCGTCGCTGCCGCGGTGGGCCCCCCGCGCGCGGGCACGGCTCGGGTGGTCGACGTCAAGCCGGCGGACCGCCTCCTGAACCCGGAGATCGCGGAGACCCTGGCGTGGCCGGGTGAACTGGTGAAGCGGCACGGTTGGGAGTACGAGCTGTGGTCCGGTGCGGATCGGGCGCTGCTGGAGAACGTACGGTTCCTGGCCGCCTACCTGCGACCGGGCATCGTGCCCGCGGCCGAGGTGGAGTCCGGCCTATTGTTGCCCTGCCCTGCCCTGCCCTGCCCTGCCCTGCCCTGCCCGGCATGCCGAGCCTGTCGGCCGCTGAGCAAGCCCTCGGCACCCAGGGACTGCGACACGAACTTCTCAGGACCGAGCGCATGCTCACTGCGCACCGAAGCTCGGATTTGCGCATTCGCTGCGCATCAGGCGCCGACACTGCGCATCGAGCCGCGGATCCTGCAGCGCTGTAGGGTCCACGAGATCATTGACACTGGCTCCTGCGGAAACGCCGGAATCCGGGCTTCGCTAGCAGTGACTGCGTCCGTTCGTTATGAGCAATCCGGGCCCGGCCGTCAGCGAAGGAAGTTACTCTCCGTGGTGTTATCCGGCAGCCAACCATGATCGGGTCCCCTGTCCAGACTCGGCAGGGGCGATGGGGCCGGACGCGATACTGAAGGGCCCTGCTGCGGCGTAGACGCTGTCCCATACGTTCGTGGGGAAGGTCTGTTCAGGGGGCCATGCGAGTGTGTCGCGTGGTGGCCATAGAGCGATCAAGCCACTGTCGTCGTCGGTAGGCGCGAGGGTGTGGCCATCGGGCAGGTCGAGATTGACCATCTGGAAGCCGAGGCGGAACAAGCGCATGTGGGCGATATAGCCCTCAGGGCTCTCGCGTCCAATCCGATCGCCCGTGCGGTCCGTCCGCCAAGCACCCCGCGAAGACCGTCACCGACCACCTGCGCGTCTTGGCCAGCCACACCCGGGCGGTGGCGGTGCTGATTGCCCGGAAGCCCGGCGCAGGGGGCGACAGGTAGATTGTGCCCCGGCGGCAGGCGCTATCCGCCGGCGCACCTCGTATGGCGGGCCCACGAAATGCCGCGTCGATAACACTGTCCAGATGCCCTGAGCGGGCCAGTGCAGAGGTATTGATCAACCAGATCATGAGTCATTACGCTTTGTGAGTGGATGATGACGAGGGGGACCGCTTCTCCGATGCGATTCGGCTTCTGCTGCTCATCGCGGCGGTGTGCGATCCGTTGAACGAAGCCGAGCAGCAGGCCGCGCCGAAGGATGCGGTGGCTGTGCTGCGCGCTGAGGGCCGGCTGCAGAAGCTGGACTTCTGGCTGCGCAACCCGGATTACCTGGCCGATGAGCTTCTCAACGACTACGAGCGCGAGCATGAGTCCATCAACCTGGAGCTGGCTGGCGACATCCTGGATTCGGACGAGCCGGAGATCTGCGCCATCCCGATGCTGCGCTACCTGTTCGGGGCGTTCGAGTACATCGACCTGGCGATGAGCATCCTGGCCGTCCCGCGGCTGGTGGTGGTCGTGCCGCGGCGTACGGTCAAGCGGGTGCTTCAGGACAACTACTACCTCACGGCCAAGGGCCGCGAGCTCGCTGAACGGGCAACGGAGCAGTTCCCGGTTCTGGCTTGGTACACCGAACGCGCCCGCCTCGTTCGGGCGCTGGCCGAGGCCACCGGGCACTCCGCCCTGGCGCTGCGCACACGGCAGTACCTGCAGCGCGACTACGCCCAGACCCCGTTGAACGAGGTCATCCCGTCGATCGCCGACCGGGCCCGCGCGCGCCTGGCCCGGCTGCGCGCCGAAGCAGAGCAAGGGGACGCCGCGTGACCACAGAGGCTTTGCCAGTCCCGTCCGATGCTGAGCTGTATGAGCAGATCGCCGCCCGCGTGCCGTCCGCTGACGTGGAGAGGGCCCGCGCCACGCTGTCTGCCCACGGCATCCAGCTGACCAGCCCGCTGCCCGCGCGACGGCAACTGGTAGTGCACCGGCTGTACTGCGAGGGCACCAAGACCGGCACGACCGACAACGATGGCGCCTTCACCTTTGACATGCCACTGGGGCCGGGCCCGTGGGCGATCGCCAGCACCCTGAACAACGTCGGCAAGTCGAGCCTTCTGTGGGCGCTGAGCTACGCCCTGCGCGGGGACGGCTTCGACGCCTTCAAACGACCGGAAACAGTGAGCTGGTTCTCCTACGTCCGGGCAGACATCGAGGTCGCCGGCGTCGCCGCCTCCATCCGCCTGACCTTCGACAAGCCCGACCGCCCGAGCTGCCGGCTCCTGAGCGCCGACACCCTCGAGCACCTCGCAGCCCTCGAAGGCTCCCAGGAGACCGGCCCCGGCGTGCGCGTGGCGGCCACCGCGGAACCAGAAGGCGTCAAGGAGCTCATCGACCGTTTCATGCTCGACCGCCTGGGGCTGCGACCTTTGCCCCTGTGGGCGGCCGAGGCCGGCGCTCCGAAGGGCGCCGACGGCAACCGCGACAGCGCGGAACAGGTGCACGGCTGGGCCAGCTACTTCTACGCCATCGCGCTGAACTCGGGAAACTCCAGCGTCCTGCTGGGCCCAACGTCCTACAACCAGCTCCCCGTGAAGCTGATGCAGCTCTTCCTCGACGTCCCCTACGCATCCGAGCTCACCCAGATCAACACCGCCCGCAAGAAGGACACCCAGGAGACCAACCGAGTTCAGCGCCGGGCACGCGAAGATGCCCACGTTCGCGAGCAGCAGACGGAGCCGCTGCGCCAGGCGCTCAGGGTCGCCGAGGAGAAGGTGGCGACCCTGGAAGTGAACCAGCCCGACCTGACGGGCCTGCTCGCCGACGTCGACGCCGCCGCACGTCGGCTCGCCCAGGACCAGGCAGCCCTTCAGGAGGCGGAAGAAGGCCACGCCCTCGCGCACAAGGCGCGCTTGAAGGACGAGAGAGCCGTCCGCCGAGCCCAGCAGAGCAACGCCGCTCGACTCCTTCTGGGAGCCCTCGACCCGGAGTCCTGCCCGCGCTGCGACCACGAGATCGACGATGCCCGGCGCACCGCAGAAGAGACCGACCACCGGTGCTCGATCTGCGCAAGCCCTCTGCCGGAGGTCCAGGACGACCCGGGCGCGCGGGCCGCACTGCTCAGCAGACTGGAGGACCGGGTGAACGCCTCCCGTACGGCCGAAGACGCAGCCCGGCAGGCTGTCCAGACGACCACCGCCGCCTGCGTCAACAGCCGTACCGCGTACGACCTGGCGAACGCCCGGCTTACCGGGGCACGCTCCGGCAGCTGGTACACCCGTCTCGAATCCGCCCGGCAGGACGTCTACCAGCTACGCGGTGCGCTGGCTGTCGCCACCGGCAATGGAATGGGACTGCCGGAGGTGGTCGGTGACTACGTCACCGCAACGACAAGTCCGTCGGACACCGAGGATGACTCCGACGACGGCGATGCCATCTTGGAGGCGGCCGCCGGGGTGTTGTCGAAGGTGGTCGCCGACCACAGTAACGCGTTGTTCGCCGACCTGAACCGCGAGATCGTCACCATTGCCCAGGACCTCGGTGTGGCCAACCTGACCAGCGTCGAACTCAACCTGGCGGGGCACCTCAACGCCCGCAAGACCGGTGCCAAGCACCCCTTCAAGTCGTTCAGCCCCACCGACCGCCTGCGCATGCGCATCGCGGCCATCGTCGGCATGATCAAAGTCGGCCGCAAACGGGGAATCATGTCCCACCCCGGCCTGCTGCTCATCGACGCGCCCACAGCCGAAGAGCTCTCCCACGACAACGCGCGCCAGTGCATCAAGACCCTCTACGACACTGCGGCCAACGACCACGGCATCCAGATGGTGATCACCTCGATCGACGACGCAGTTTGGGAGTTCTTCCCCAAGGACCGTACCGTCACTGGTCCTGACCAGCGTCAGCTTTTCTAGGCCAGGCCACCAGGGGTATCCAGCAACGCGAGGGAGGCGGAAGGCATCGTGCACGTCATCGACGAACGCCTGGCTCAGTGGGCCGCAAGCGCCTCCCGGCCCCAACTACGCGCCGGCCCGACGGTGGACGACCTCGGAGGCCTGGACGTGGTCCTCGCCGCCGCAGACCACCTCGGGAAGGGCACCTTCCTCCACCACCTCATCCAGGCGACCGCACACCACCTCGACGCCTTCGGTACCGAAGCGTGCAAGCCGCTGTACGACGCCGTCCTGAGCGGCCTTCGGAGTAACACCAACCACGCTGCCTTCGCCAGCGCCACCGATGCCCTCGCTGGCCGCCCCGCCCTGGCACGTGAACTCGGCACTCCACTGAATCGAACGCTCCTCGCTCGCCTCCAACAAGCCCAGGATGCTGACGACGACCTCGCTGCGGCCCTCATCGGGGTGGAAGCCGCAGACTGTCTCGTCCAACTCACCCTGGCCGGCATCATCAAAAGCGCTGCGCGTCTCCTCGGGGCCATGGACGAAGCAACCGAGGACCCCGCCGCACTTCCTGAGGCCATGGCCACCCGCCTGCCCCGCCTCCTCGGTGTCCTCGACGCCCACCATCCCAGCGCCGGCCTCCGCGACGCCCTCGAACGCTGCCTGATGCTCGATCACACCTGCCGAGACGCGGCATTCGAACTCGCCCTCGGTGACCTGCGCCAGGCTCTGGAACAAGACCAGTACGCGCCCATGGCCAAGCAACTCCGCAAAACCCAGGACCGGCTGGCCGAACTGATCACTCTTGACCCCGACCGTCTGGACGCCCAGCTCTACCACGCCGCCATCGAGGCCGTCCTCGGCCTGTCCGCTCCCGACGCTCCCACACGCGTCCACACGGCCGCTGCCACTCTCCGCGACGCCCTCCACCGCTACCGGGACTATCGCTATCGCGCCCGCACACCGGCCTGGGCACGGCCGCGCCAGAACGATGTGATCGCCTGGTCGGAACTAACCGTCGTGCTGGATGGCGCTGCCGCACACCTCGCTCCCGATGACCCCTGGTACGAGGGCGGCCACGGCATCCTGGCGGCCCTGCTTCGCGCGTACACCGCGCACAACACGGTCACCGTACTCAAGGACACCCCCGCGGCCGCGGCCGCGGAGACCCTGGTGGCGCCTGTCGTGGAAGACGCCTTCCTCCAGCACGAGCACCGGCAGCGCTTCCTCGAGCACGCCTTGGCCCATGACGAGGAACTCCGCGACGATCCTGGGGCCCAGCAACTCCACGCTGCCCTCCTCCACCGCACCAAGACCAGCAAGACCTCCCCCGGTCAGCAGGCGACTGATCAGGGAAAAGCGCGCCGCTGGCAGCGGCTGGCACACCAACTCAAGGACGACTTCGCTGCGTTCGTTGACCAGACACCGGAGCACGTCCTCGACCGCCTGGAACTCGGCCTGCGCACCCACGAAGACGTCCTCGCTCCCATCGCCGACCCCAAGTACGGCCGCCTCAAGGCGCGACTTCTCAGGCAGCTGGAAAGCTCCAGCGACTGGATTACCGGCATCGCAGACGAGTTCACCGCTCTCCTTGAAACCACAATCCGCTATGCCTACCTCTGCTACGACGTCGGCCGAAAGATGGGCGGCTCGTACACCGAGCACCTCCGCAAACGTGACAAAGATGGCAAGAAGCAGAAAGTGGATGAAGCCCTATTCCATCAGCACTACCGGGAAGTGCTGCAGTTCTCAGCGCTCTTCAGTGTCGTTAATTCAGAAGTCATCGACAAGGCAGGCGGAAGAACCGACATCCTTGTCTCATTCGGCGCCGTGCAATTCAACGTCGAATGCAAGATTGAAGAAGACGACGCCAGTGAAACCGCACTACGTCAATACGTCGCCCAAGCGGCCGAATATCAGAACACCAATGCTGGCTTCGCCATCCTGCTCGCTCTCGACAAAACCGTCGACGCCGAAGGCGCCGTCAACATCTTCTCCAGTATCTGGATCGAACCCGTTCAGCGTCCCGGCGAATCTGAACCATGCCTCGTCGTAATTATCCGCATTCCAGGAGGACGCGAAAACCCCAACCTGCTGCGCCCTGCCCCCGCCTCGTAGCGGCGACTGCGGCCTGGGCGACGACTATCTGGGTAAGTCCGTTGACCTACCGGCAACAGACCTCCATCTACTTATCAGGGTCTCTGCCGGTCACGGACCGTACGGGGTGTCAGCCCAGCCTGCGATAGTGCGGCTGTGGATGACGAGACCTTCTGGAACATGATCGACCGCTGCAGAGAGCAGACCCAGCACCCGGATGAGCGGCTGTCTTGGCTGCGTGGTCACCTGTCAGGACAGCCCGAGGCGGAGATCGTGCAGTTCCAGGTATGCCTGGATCGCGCCCTGGTGCCAACGTTCACCTGGGATCTGTGGGCAGCAGCGGACCGGATCCTGGGCTGGTGCTCCGACGACAGCTTCTTCTACTTCCGGCTCTGGCTGGTCGGGCTAGGCCGCGACACGTTCGAGCGAGTGGCCCGGGATCCCGACGCGCTCGCCAACGCACCAGCGATTCAACGGCTCGCCGGCCGATCTCCAAGAGCCTGGTCGGACGAGGAGTGGCCCGAGTGGGAGGAGCTGGACTATGTCGCGGGGCGCGCGTTCGAGGACACGACGGACAAGGCGGTCGACGACTTCCACAAGGCCATGGATTCACTCCACATTGAGGACCTTGAGCCGAGAGAGCCAGTTGGCGAACGGTGGGACGCGAACCGCGACGACGAGACCGCACGTCGTTTGCCACGACTCAGTGCGCTGTTCCCCGCCACTGAAGTGCCGTGACGGGGTCGCATGGTCCGAGTTTTCAGTCAGTCGCCGTACTCTCGCAGTAGCGCGATCATGTGGCGGATCTTATGCACGGCGTCTTCCGGAATGGGATCCGGATTGAAGTGCATCAGATCGTTACGGATCTCGCGCAGCTCGTCAATCCGCTTCACGAATACCTTCCTGTCGAGGGGCCATCCGAGAGCCTCCCATGCTTCCTTGTTCTGGAGGATGCGCTGGTAGTCCCCGATGGACAGGTCGTCGAAGGAACTTATGTCGCGGTCTCCATCTGGCGAACACAGATTTGCGACATACTCAACACTGAAGGCATCGGAGAGGATCCTCCGAAGTCTTTGATCGAGCTCTCCGATGAGGAAGAACGGCGTAGCCATGGTTCCGTATGCCGCAGCAACGTCATTGGCCGTGACAATACCAGCGATGGCGTTCGTTTGATCCCTGACCAGCACAAAGTCAAAGTCTGCGAGCAGGGGGAGGACATCGATCAGATGCTGGTCGTATGTAACGTCGCGCGCTTTGATGATGGCTTTTGAGAAGGGTGCGCTTGGGTCTGCATGCCTCGCGCGAGCGATCGACTCCCATGTAACAGCGCCTCGGAGGTTGCGGGTTCCAGCCAGAACAGCGAGCTGCGAATAGCCATTGACAGCCATCTCCGTAATGGCTTCCTCGAAGGTCGCCGACGGGGAGACCGCCACGACCCCCGAAAGCGCCGAAGGCAAGTTGCCTACCGTCAGGCCGAGAACGTGGGTGTCCTCACTTTCAGAGGCAGCAGTGGAGCTCACCGTCACGGTGCCCTTCTCGGATTCCTGCTCACTGTCTGCGTCCGTCGGAGCGATCACCAGATTGACCTGAACGTCGAGGTTCACCGCCTCGAAGTCGGGCACCGTCGACAGGCTGTGATTGTCCAGCTCGGCGACTACCTGTTGGCTGATCAGGTAGCCTCGCCGCTCAGCACCCCACCAACCGAGGAGGTCTCGAACCGTGAGGGTGAGGGGATTCCCCTGCTCTGCTTCCTCCCTTGCCTTCTTCAGCTTCTCGTGGCGAGCGGTGGAGGGTTGCACAGCAACCTCATTCGATGCCTGCGCGGCAACCGAGTCGAGAAGCTGCTGACGAAGCGCATCCAAGGTCGTGCCATCGTCCAGTGCCCAGGCATGCCAACCGTCGAAGGAGCCGCTGCCCACTGCTGCTATCGCTGCGCTGGAGGGGGATTTGAATTGCTGTCCGTCGACCAACTCAATCGTGGAGTCGTCTGTTACGCGTGCAGCATGTGTTTCACCGATGCGTGGTCGCTCAAAGGTGAGCTGCGCTCCCACCTCAAGAAGTTCGGCCTTCACGAGGTCCGCGATGCTGACGCGCCGCCCCTCGAGCAGGTACGAGGCTCTCGCCTGGGTTTCGCTCGAATCAGCATCGTTTGCCAGATCTGTCATCGCGCTTGTCCCCTCTGCCCCAGCACAACGTATGCCCCGGTCATCGTAGAGCGTCAGCGGAACCGTCGAGGGCGGAACGTTGGCAGCCCGACTGCTGAGATCCTCGTGGAGCTTGCGATCGAGGTGTACGGACGGGTCGGGTGCCGTCCGCGGCGTGGAGGATCTCGCGGGCTTCGCGCAGGAACTCCCGTCCGCGTTCGGTGGGCGCGAGGGGCTTGGCGGAACGGTCGATGATCTGGAACCCGACTGTCTTTTCGATCAGGATCACTCGCTGGCGGAGGGCGCGGTCGCTTCCCGTGGAGTTCCTCTGGGCTGCGGCGGCGAAGCTGGGGTGGCCGGGGACCGAACTGATGGCCCGTAGCCGGTCGATGGCCTGCGGGGTCGTGACCACTCTTCGCATGCCCTCCGACAGGGGACGGCGAAGGTCCAGGTGCCCGACAGCGCTGTAGCAGTGGCCTCCGGAGGAGCGAATCGGGATGCCCCAGGTTCTGGCCAGCTTGGTGAGGTGGTAGTGGGTGACGCCGCGTTCGCGGGCGAGGTTGGCGATGTCGCGTTGGCGTTCGATGTACTCGTCGTGGAGCCATTCACGGGTGATGTCGGGGCGGTCTGGGAGTCGTCGTGGCCGGGGGCGGAGTGGGATCCCCTCTTGCCGGAGGAGTCGGCGAACGGTGTCGGGGCTGCAGGACGCCAGGTTGGCGATGTGCGTGAGTTCCAGTTTCTGGTTCACGTAGAGGTCACGGAGGCACTTCGGGGCAAGAATGCCTTCGCGGATCTTGGCCTTTCGCGCGGTGCGTGTGCTGAGGTGCTTGCCGATCACGTCGCTGGGGGTGGCTGCGCCGGTCTTCGTGAGATCGCAGTAGAGGCGGACGTGTTCTGCGGCCAGGCCGAGAGCGTCAGCCGCCTCATGGACGGTGCCGGCTGTTGCCAGCAGATCACGGAACTCGTCCGTGACGATGTCCGTGGGGGAGAGGCCGGGCCATCGGACGCCGGTCACCCATGTCTCGGGTGGTTCCCAGGTAACGGGTTCGATGATCTTGCGGTGGGCGAGGTTCTCTTCGGCCTGCTGGCGGAGGAACGAGCGGAGGGCGCGGGGCGCATGGAACCGGAACTCCGAGCAGTGCCATGCGAATCGGTAGGACGCTCCTTCAGGCGGGGGATGAACCTCGCCGGTCAGCAGCATCAGCAGATACGCACGCATCAGGAGGACGCTCCTTCAGGCGGGGGATGAACCTCGCCGGTCAGCAGCATCAGCAGATACGCACGCATCAGGAGGACGCGATGCTGCTGACCGGGGTTCCAGCCCTGCTGGACGCACAACCGTGCATAGGCGTCGAGATCGAGGGTGACCGTGGTGCTGGTGAAGGCGGCTCGCCGTCTGGCGTAGTCGATGGGAGAGCCGTGCTCGTCCAAGGCGCGGGCGAGCTGGGCCAGCGTGGATGCCAGCGGGGTCAGATCATGATCGAGATAGAGGCGCCGTTCGATGCTGTCGCGATCGGTGTTGATCTCCTGGTTGCCCAGGAGCGGGCCGACACGTTCGAAGTTCAGCTGGGGCGGCCCGCCAGGAAGCAGGAGGAAGCTGCTGCAGCCGCGGCGGAACGTGCCAGCGCGGGGGTCTTTGTTGTTCGTGGGGCGCGGGAGCAGGCGCATCGTCCATCCGGGCCAGAGCATGGCAGGGATCATTGCCGCCCGGCGGGTGATGGCGGAGGCGGGGAGGTCCGGCCAGCGTGGTCGGGGGCTGGCGCTGGCGTAACGAAGCCGGGCGTGCAAGGTGGCCTGGGGGTCGAGCTTGGCCAGCACGCGGCCGACCAGCTCGGGACCGCTCCAAGTCCATCGGTCGGCCATCGCGCCGATGTTGTTCTTCGAGGTCTTCAGCAGTGACCGGTCGGTTTCGAGGATCCACTCGAAGAGTGCCTCGTGGTCGGCATGGCCGGGGTGAAGGGCGATGCGGGCCAGAGCGGTGCCGACGGCGGCATTGTGGGCGTCGTGCCCGACGTCCTCCCTGGTCAGCTGTGGTAGACCTCCGCCGCACTCGGTCACCACGGTGTGTACGACCTCCGGTGCCCGGTCCGCGGTGGTGTGCAGACCACGCAGAATGCGCCAGGCCAGAGCATAGAGCTGCTTGACCTCGGCCAGCGCGGCCGGCCTTGCGGCCGGTTCGCCGTTCAGCAGGGTGATGATGTGTCGCTGGGCGGCCAGCACGAGTCCTGGGGCGGGCAGAGGGGTGGCCCGGGCCTGCGTGAGGTCGGCTCCGCAGGCTGCCCGTAGGCCGAGACTGCTGTGAGCTCGCGTGCAGGTGCCCGTTGCGCGGGGACCGAGCCGTCTTGCTTTCCAAGGGTGCGGGGGCTGGTGGCAGTCGGGACAGAAGTCCAGCAGCAGTGTGTGGTGGGTGGGACAGGCGAAGGCCCATGGGAGGCGCCAGAAAACCGGCCCGCGGCCGGCGTTATGGCCCAGGCACCCAGGGCAGTAGCGGGCTCGGCTTCCGCTGAACCTCCACGCTGGTGGTCTGGACAGTTTGCGCCGACTGGGCAGGATCGCCACTGCCAGCCCGTCGTAGGGTTCGAGCGTCATGCTGGTGAGTGCCTGCCGTTCGACGCCGGTGGCCCGCTCCAAGGCGGTCGTTTCGTCAGCGGTGAGCCGTAGCGCGAGGTGTGACGTGCGGGCGCCGGGCAGCCCGACGGCTTCAAGAAAGACACTGTTGGTGACGCGCAGTCGGCGCGCGTAGGCGCCGATCCAGCTTTCCAGGGCCTCGCCCGGGAGAGGTGCCAGCGCGATGGGGATGCGGTCATCGGTCCAAACAGTCACGCCGACTTCCTGCGACGTTGTGGAGACGGCGTCGGTCGGCTGGTCAGCAGGCCGGCGGCGATCTCGGCTTCGAGTTCCTTGCGGGCCGCTTCAGCGGCGGCGTCGTTCTTGACCTGGTCCATCAAGTCCGTGTCGAGGCGCTCATGACCGGAGCGGATCGCGCGCAGGCAGCCGCGGTTGATCAGCGCCATGAGGGAGGCGAAGTGTCCGGTGGAGCGTGCGAAGAGGTAGTCGGACAGGTCCCTGGCGAGCATTCCGGGGTACTTCTCCGCCAGGACGAGTGTCTGCTCGATCGTCTTGAGCAGGGTCTGCCAGTCCTGGCGGCCTTCGTCGTCCTCAATATGGAACGGCGGCAGCGTCAAAGGGGTGGTGCGGCGACCGAACTGGGCGAGCTCGGTCTGCCTGTCGGAGAAGCCCTCGCGCAGGACACCACGCTGCTGGACGCCGACACCGACGTAGATCAGGGTGACGGGGAAGACATTCGCCAGGTACTTCAACTGGTTCGCCATGCGCACCGAGTTGGAGTTCGACCCGGCGAGGAAATGGATGTCGTCGATGATGATCGCGGCCGTCTTCATGGACAACACGGCATCCACAGCCCGCTCGGCCAGGGTGTCGGCGTTTCCGGAGGTCGGCAGGCCGTAGAAACGGCAGATCGCCGCGTTCAGCCCGCGGATCTGTGTGTTCCCGCTCAACGCGATGTAGATGACCGGGACGCGGCGGTTGCCGCTCGGCGTCGTCTCTCCGCGCAGGGCAACTTGCTTGCGGAACAGCTTGCGGCCGTAGTCCCGCACTGCTGTGCTCTTGCCGAGCCCGGGATAGGCATCCACCAGGGCCGCGGGCTTCGTCTTATCTCCGTCGTGCCGGTTCGACTCGACGATCTCGGCCAGGGAGTCGTGCAGAGCGAGGAGCTGGGGCGTATCGATCGGGCCGATGTTGGCGTGCCAGACGTCCCGGTTGTCGTTGTGCACCAGCAGATTCCGTGGCGAGAGATCGGCGAGCTGGGCGCGGGTGAGCTGCGGAGGCTGGACGCGGTCTGGGCCGTTGACCTCCTGCAGCCAGCCCGGAAGCCGGGTGGGGGTGTACTGGCGGTCATCGCCCTCGAACGGCTCGATGCCGTCCGCCGTACTCAACGGCTGTTCCAGACGTCGGCGTAGTAGTCGTCCTCTTCGGGCGGGGCGACGCTGTCGTCGCCAGGGAAGGCAGCGTCGCACTCCTCATCCTCGTCGTCGTCCCCGCCCAGGTCATCCTCCTGGGACCCGACGACATGCAGGCTAGGCCCGTCGGCCTCTTCTGGGCCGGACGCTGTTGAGCTGAGGTCGGCGATGCGCCGGACCGACGGCAGAGCGGCAACCTCAGCCTTCGCGTTCTGCGGTTCGTCGTCCTCGCCCACCAGCCGCAGCCGTTCCTGGGACAACCGCACTGCCATCCGGCGCTCCGTGCGGTCCGCGGCAAGTCCGGCACCCCACCGCTCAAGAAGTTCAATCAGTGCGCGTTTGGTGTCCGGGAATCGGTGGGTCTTCTTGGCGAGGCGGCGGGCGTAGACCAGTGCCTCCCTGCTGAAGGGGCCGTTCAGCACGGGCGCATGCTCCCAATCGAGCACGTGCCACTTCCGCACCTTGGGATCCTGGAAGTACACCTTCCGCATATCACCGCGGTCCACCGCGATCGGCCATTTGCCCGCATTCACCCCGCGATAAGGGCTGGGCTGGTTGCGGTAGTCGTTCAGCGCATCCCCGTTGTAGCGCAGCCCCTCGATCTCGACCCCGTAGTGGTGGATCGGGACGCGTTCCTCCTCGAGGAACTCCAGGGCCAGGTTTGGGCGGGCCGGGATCCGCAGCGGGCCCGCACGGGTGACACCGTGCTCGAACATGTCCAGGGGGCTCAGCTTCAGCCCCGGCACCTCCGGCACGGACAGACCACGGTGGGGCCGCCGGTGATAGATCAGAGTGATCCACTCGCGGATGATCGCTTCGAGTTCGTCGATGAAGAAGAACGCCTCATTCTCGACCTTCTCGCCGCGGCTGTGCACGTCCGAGCCCTTGTAGCCGGGCAGCGCGGCCAACACTCCCTGGTTGAGGGTGAGGAACCAGCGCTCGATCGGCTTGTCGGTCGGCGTCTTCGGTCGGGCCGGCTGCAGCGAGATGTCCAGCTTCGCGCAGACACTCTGGATGTGGTTCGAGAGGTAGACCTTGCCGTGGTCGTAGATGATCGTCTCAGCCGCGACCGTCGGCAGCAGCGGCTGCCCGTCCCGGTCGACCAGCTTGTCCGAGTCGACCACCACGGTGGACGGCACCCCGCAATACGGCAGCGGCTCACGCCCGCCTTCCGGAACGTCTCGCGGCCTTACCGTCTCGAACAGCACCCCCGCCACGTCCGTCGACTTCGTCGACACCGGAGTCAGCCGCAGCCCGGTGATGCACCGGCTGTAGAGATCCATCGCGACCGTGAGCTCGCACTGCACCCACCGGCAGGTCACCGGCTCCATCGCGAAAACGTCCAGGCAGTTCGTGTCCAGAACCACGTACTCGCCCGGGCGCGTCGCCCGCAGCCGGCCATAGGTCCCTGCAGGGGCGTTGGCGATAGACCGCTTGCCCTTCGTGCTGCCCTCGAAGGCGTTCGTGCCCTTGGACAGCGCCCGCAGCAGCCCGTAGCCCGTTGTGCGTGCCGGAATGGGGACCGTTCCCTTCCCGTACTCCTTCCGCAGACGCTCCTCGATCTCCATGAGGACCAGATTCCGCACCGGCCGGGATCTCTTCTCATGACCCTTCAGCACCGCGCGGGCCATATCCAGCCACCGCGAGTCGGCCCGGTCCAGCACACTCGCCTTCGGACGCTCTTGCACCAGCCCTGCCGGGCCCGAGCGCTTCACCTGCCGTACCCAGTTCCGGATCGTGCTCTCGGCGACCCCGAGCTCCACCGCCTTGGCCGCGTACCGATGCATCAGCGGGGTTGTAGGCGCGTAGTCCGGCCTGGGCTCCCCCGGCAGAGCCAGTACCTCGTCACCGAACTGGTATCCGGTCATGACCTCCTGAACATGCCGGAACCTCCGGGTCAAGGCGTCATCACCGTCGTCGTCGAGGCTGCCCAGAACGGCCGCTGCCGACGGCTCGTCCTGCGGCACCGGGACCAGGATCTCGGTGCTGGGATGGGCCAGCAGCACGGAGATGTCGACCTGCCGCCACTTCCGCGTACCGAACACCCCTGTCGCCGGCTCAAGAAGAATCCGGCGGCCCTCGATCTCCGCGACAGTGAACTGCTCTCCGTCGAAACTGAGCGGAAGCCCCGGCCGCAGAGGCGTCGTCCAGGCGCTCATGCGCACCTCCGCAGTACTGACTCACCCGACAACGGACGTGTCAGATCCGTCGTCAGCCGCCCGGACCACAACAAGGCCATCAGCGCCGGCCTTGCCTCCTCGGGCGGCCGATCACCCGCCAGCCGGCGCTCGGCCAAAGCCAGCTTCTCACCGTCCTCCACCCGCTCCCACGCCTGCTCCACCTCGGCCTCCGGCACCACACCGGGCCGCCGGTAGGCGGCCAGGAACCGCACGTTCTCCAGTAGCGCCCGATCCGCCCCGGACCAGATCTCGTACTCCCAGCCGTGCTGCCGAATCAGCTCACCCGGCCAGGCCAGGGCTTCCACGATCTTCGGGTCCTGCAGTCGGTCCACCGGTTTGACGTTGACCACTCGCACCGTCGCCGAGCGCATGACCAGCAAAAAGTCCGGAACGTGGTGTCGCACGCGGTCGCCGATCCGAGCCGCCAACCGGCACGGCTGGGCGAAGATCCCCTGCACTGCGGGATCAAAGTCCGCCAGCAACAGCCGGGCTAGCTCCAGGCGACTCTCATAGACCACATGCCCGCCCGTCGTCGCGGATGCGTACTTGCCCGAGTAGTGGGCCATCCCGTGCACCGACCGGGCATCACGCCACGGCCTCGACTCCGCGAAGTCGGCCAACCGCAACTGTTGTACCGGGACTTCGCGTACCGATGCGTCCTCGTACCGGATCGACGCCGTAGGAACCTTGCGCGTACCACGGGCGCCGCCCGAGCTCCGTACCGCCATGCTGGAGACGGTACGAAGCACAGGCGGCCCACGGACGGAGAAGACCGAAGACGACCCGGAGAAGATCGCCACTGACCGTAGTCACTGTCAACGGGATCGCGGATTTGCTAATCCGCTGCTAACGAACCACCTTCATTGCTAGCTAAGTCGCGGATCCTAGAAGCGCCCTACAGTCGCGCGCTCTTGAGAGCCATGTGCAGCAGCAGCCGGTGCTCGCCGTCGTCGAGGTCGAGCCCGGTCAGCTGCTCGACGCGGGAGAGGCGGTAGTACAGGGTCTGGCGGTGGATGCCCAGTGCGGCGGCCGTGCGGCCCGCCTGGCCGGCGCAGTCGAGGAACACCTCGGCCGTACGGGCCAGTTCGGCGTGCGGCGTGGTCAGCAGCTGTCGCACCACCGGATCACGGGCGGCGCCGGCGGGCAGCGCCGTCAGCAGGCGGTACGGCCCGAGGTCCGCCCAGCGAGCCACCGGCCCGAGCCCGGCGTCGGCCCGTGCCGCGCGCGCCGACGCCGCCGCTTCCCGCCAGGCCCCGTCCAGGCCGCCCAACCCGCGCAGGGCGGTGGACATCCCGACGCCGACCGGAGGGCGGCCGGTCCCGGACGGCCCTGCGTCGCCCGCGGTGGCCTCGCCGGCTGCCCCGGCCAGCCGGGAGGCCACGGCCAGCGCCGGGGCGAGGTTGTCCGCCGCCCGGAGCCGGACCAGGGCGGCCACCGCGTCGGATCGCGTGACCGCCCCCTCGTCCCCGCCCGCCGGGTCGTCCCGTTCCCCCTCCGGCCGTTCGCGCCCCTGGGCGCTCCCCGTCCCCCGGGTGGCGCGGCCCGCGACGGGCAGCGCGACGGTGCACAGCGCGGAGGCTCCGGGCAGCGACCGCACGGAAGGGGCGTCCCCTGCCGCCCATGGCGTCACGCAGACCAGGGCGTGCAGCCCTGTTGCGTCCGGACCCAGGCCCGTGCCCAGCTCGGCCACCGCCATGTCGTACTGCCAGCCCCGGTCGGCCGCCAGCACCGCCCGAAGTTCCCGGGACAGATCCGCCCCGGCGCGCTCCTCGTCCGCGAGCAGGAAGCCGATCCGGTCGGCGACCTCCATGGCGGCGGCCAGCTGGGCGGCGGACGGTCCCGGGTCGGCGTCGAGCAGCCATACGTACCCGAGCGCGACGCCGTGGTGCCGCACGGGCAGACAGATCCGGTCACGGTAGACCCCCGCCTCCGGAGCCGCGGGGATACGGACCGGGCCGGTCGCGCGGGTGATGCCGAACCCCTCGAACCAGGCGCGGACCGCCGGGGTGGACTTCCGGGTCAGGATCGAGCGGGTGCGGACGGGGTCCATCGCACTGTCGTCGTCGCTGTCGTGCGCGCCGAAGGCGATCAGCCCGAAGTCGCGGTTCTCCAGGGTCGCCGGCGTGGCCAGCAGCGCGGAGATCTCGTCGACAAGGTCCTGGTAGTCGCCCTTCACTCCGCCATTCTCGCACCCTTCAGACATATGTCTGAGATCCCGGACACGGATGCGTGACAGCTGTCGATGGCAGACGGCCGGGGCGATCCTTAGGTTTCAGGGTGGTTCCCCGTGCCGTTTCCGAAACGTTCGGTTTCAGCCACTTCAACACCTGTTCCGCCACTTCAACACCTGTTTCATGGAGGTGCCCGTGCTGGGTCCCGTGATCCTCGCCGCTTCGCGCAGCGACAAGATGCGCCGCTTCGTGTCGGCAGCCCCGGGGACCAAGCAGGTCGTCGCCCGGTTCATCGCCGGTGAGACGGTCGAGCAGGTCGTCCCGATCGTCAAGGACGCCGCCGCCAAGGGCCTTGAAGTCACCCTCGACGTCGTCGGTGAGGACATCACCACCCCCGAGCAGGCCGCCGCCGCACGGGACGCCTACCTCGACCTCATCGAGCACCTCGCGGGCCTCGGCCTGGGCACGAAGGCCGAGATGTCGGTCAAACTCTCCATGTTCGGCCAAGCGCTGGAGGGCGGCCACGAGCTGGCGCTCGCCAACGTACGCCCCGTCGTCGAGGCCGCCGCCGCCATCGGCACGACGGTTACGCTGGATGCGGAGGACCACACCACCCTCGACTCGATGTTTGCCATCCACGAGGAGCTCCGCAAGGGCTTCCCCCAGACCGGATGCGTGATCCAGGCATACCTTTTCCGTACCGAGGACGACGCCCGCCGCCTCGCGGACGCCGGAAGCCGTGTCCGCGTCGTCAAGGGCGCCTACAAGGAGCCGGCCTCCGTCGCGTACCAGGACAAGGCCGAGATCGACAAGGCGTTCGTCCGCATCCTCAAGATCCTCATGAAGGGCGGCGGCTACCCGATGATCGGGTCGCACGACCCCCGCCTGATCGCCATCACCCAGGAGCTGGCCCACCGCGCCGGCCGCAAGCCCGACGAGTACGAGTTCCAGATGCTGTACGGCATCCGCGGCGACGAGCACCTCCGGCTGGCGGCGGAGGGCCACCGCATGCGCGTCTACACCGCGTACGGCACCGACTGGTACGGCTACTTCATGCGCCGCCTCGCGGAGAAGCCGGCCAACCTGCTCTTCTTCCTCCGCTCGATGATCACCAAGGGCTGAGCCCCTCCCACCCCTCGCTAAGGAGCAATGGAACCCATGGACGCTGTCACCCAGGTCCCCGCCCCGGTCAACGAGCCGGTGCACGGCTACGCCCCCGGGTCGCCCGAGCGCGCCCGTCTCGAGGCCAAGCTCAAGGAGCTGGCCGAGAACCCGATCGACCTGCCGATGACGATCGGCGGTGTGAAGCGGATGGGCGGCGGCGAGCGCGTCGACGTCGTACAGCCCCACAACCACAAGGCCGTCCTCGGCACCTTCGCCGCCGCGACCCGGCAGGACGCGCAGGACGCGGTCGACGCCGCCCTCGCGGCCGCGCCGGCCTGGCGCGCCATGTCCTTCGACGACCGCGCCGCGATCATCCTGCGCGCCGCCGAGCTGCTGGCCGGCCCGTGGCGCGAGACGCTGGCCGCCTCCACCATGCTCGGACAGTCGAAGACCGCCCAGCAGGCCGAGATCGACACCCCCTGCGAGCTCGTCGACTTCTGGCGCTTCAACGTCAAGTACGCCCGCGACCTGCTCGCCGAGCAGCCCGTGGCGAACTCGCCGGGCGTGTGGAACCGCCTCGACCACCGCCCGCTCGAGGGCTTCGTCTACGCGATCACCCCGTTCAACTTCACCGCCATCGCCGGCAACCTGCCGACCGCGCCCGCGCTCATGGGCAACGTCGTCGTCTGGAAGCCGTCCCCGACGCAGACCCATGCCGCCGTGCTGCTGATGCAGCTCCTGGAGGAGGCCGGTCTTCCCAAGGGCGTCATCAACCTGGTGACCGGTGACGGCATCGCCGTCTCCGAGGTGGCCCTCGAGCACCCGATGCTCGCAGGGATCCACTTCACCGGCTCCACCAGGACCTTCCAGCACCTGTGGAAGACGGTCGGCAACAACATCGAGAAGTACCGCTCCTACCCGCGGATCGTCGGCGAGACCGGAGGCAAGGACTTCGTCGTCGCCCATCCGAGCGCCGACCGTGCCGTCCTCAAGACCGCGCTGACCCGTGGCTCGTTCGAGTTCCAGGGCCAGAAGTGCTCCGCGTCCTCGCGGGCGTACGTCCCCGCCTCCATCTGGAACTCCGGCTTCAAGGAGGAGTTCGCCGCCGAGGTCGACGCCATCAGGATGGGTGACGTCACCGACCTGACGAACTTCATCGGCGCCGTGATCGACGAGCGCGCCTTCGCCAAGAACAAGGCCGCGATCGACCGGGCGAAGGAGGACCCGACCTGCACGATCGTCGCGGGCGGCAGCTACGACGACTCGGTCGGCTACTTCGTCCGCCCGACCGTCATCGAGTGCTCCGACGCCGACAACGAGGTCTTCACGACCGAGTACTTCGGCCCGATCCTCGCCGTCCACGTCTACGAGGACGACAAGTACGAGGAGATGCTGGAGCAGATGGAGTCGGTGTCGGCGTACGCGCTGACCGGCTCGATCATCGCCGGTGACCGGGCCGCCGCCGCCGACGCGATGGACAAGCTCCGCTACGCGGCGGGCAACTTCTACATCAACGACAAGTCGACCGGCGCCGTCGTCGGCCAGCAGCCCTTCGGCGGCGGCCGTGCCTCCGGCACCAACGACAAGGCGGGCGCCCCGCAGAACCTGATGCGCTGGACGCTGACCCGCGCCATCAAGGAGACGCTGGTCGCACCGACCGACTACTCGTACCCGCACATGGGCTGACCGACCGCTCGCCCCGAGGTTCCGCCCCCGTCCCGGCCCCCACGCCGGAACGGGGGCGGTTTTTTTCGCGCGGCCCGGGGGCCGGGGTTGACGAGGGGTCAGTTTGCGACGGCGCGTGCCGGATACCCGGGAGGCATGGCTGAGACCAAGAAGAACACGACCAGGGCGCGTACGAGCAGCGCCGGCACGCGAGCACGACAGGCCGAGGACACCGTCAAGGACACGGTCAAGGACACCGCGGAGGGCACCGGTCTGCGGACGGTCGAGTCCGTGCGCGGCATCGGTGACGCCACGACGCAGAAGGCGGCGACTGCTGCCCGGACGGTCCAGCGCACCGCGGTCTCCGCCGCCGGGACCGCCGCGGGCAAGGCCGGAGTCGTCTGGACCCTCGTCAAGGAGCGCAAGGCCGTCGTGGCCGGGGCCGGTACGGGCGTCGCCACCGTGGTGGCCGGTTCGTACGCGCTCGGCCGCCGGGTGGGTCTGCGGCAGCGCGGCCCGCTGTCCCGCCTCACCGGCGGCAGGCTCTGAACCGGCCGCACCGCCCGGCTGTTGCCGGCTCCCGTCCGGCGGGGCGGGGGCCCCGGCCCCGCCGGACGCGGCCGCTCCCGCCCGCCGGTCGCCTCAGGGCGTCTCGCCGCAGCTCTTGGCGACGGTGCGTCTGACCCGGTAGGTCATGCCGAACGTGCCGGCCGGCAGCACCGCGGGCGGGGGTGCCGACGATGATCGCGTCTCAGATAGTAGGAAGTCCGAGTAACTGTGGAGACAGACCGGCCGAGCTGTCCTACTTTTGTAGGAGCCGAACGTCTCGCTCGATCCAGCGAATGGCGGTCGCGAGCCCGTGCCCCGTGCAGGCAACCCCTGCGGCACCGCTCCCCGCCCCTTCCGGCGCCTCGAAATCTCTTCTGATCTCAAGGAGTCGTTCCCATGACCGCTGTGACCGTCCGCCGAGTCCGCCACGCCTCCCGTGCCACCGATTCCGACCGCAGGAACGCCGCCGCTGCCCTGCAGCGCGCCCTCGACCGCCGGGACAACGGCGGCTCCACGGGCCACTGAGCGACGGACCACGCCTCGTTCGACACCCCCGTCCACATGGTGGACCTCGCATGTCAATGCATGGGACGGGGAGTAGGGTGCCGACATGTCTCGCAGCATCAATCTCGCAGTTGTCCCCGGTGACGGCATCGGCCAGGAGGTCGTGGCGCAGGGCCTGAAGGTCCTTGCCGCGGTCCTGCCCCAGGATGTGAAGCTGGAGACCAAGGAGTACGACCTCGGCGCCCAGCGCTGGCACCGCACCGGAGAGACCCTCCCCGACGCGGAGCTCGACTCCCTCAAGAGTCACGACGCCATCCTTCTCGGCGCCATCGGTGACCCGTCGGTGCCGTCCGGTGTGCTGGAGCGCGGTCTGCTGCTGAAGCTGCGGTTCGCCTTCGACCACTACGTCAACCTGCGTCCGTCGAAGCTGTTCCCGAACACGGCCACCCCGCTGGCCGGCCGCCCGGACATCGACTTCGTCGTCGTCCGCGAGGGCACCGAGGGCCCGTACACGGGCAACGGCGGCTCCCTGCGCACCGGCACCCCGGCCGAGGTCGCCACCGAGGTCAGCCTCAACACCGCGTACGGCGTGGAGCGCGTCGTCCGCGACGCCTACGAGCGGGCGAACGCCCGCCCCCGCAAGAAGCTGACACTCGTACACAAGAACAACGTCCTCGTGTACGCGGGCCACATGTGGAAGAACATCTTCGACAGGGTCGGCCGGGAATACCCCGAGGTCACCACCGACTACCTGCACGTCGACGCCGCGACGATCTTCTTCGTCACCCAGCCGGACCGCTTCGACGTGATCGTCACCGACAACCTCTTCGGCGACATCCTCACCGACCTCGCCGCTGCCGTGACCGGCGGCATCGGCCTGGCCGCCTCCGGGAACATCAACCCGACGGGTCGGTTCCCGTCGATGTTCGAGCCGGTGCACGGTTCCGCACCCGACATCGCGGGCACGGGCAAGGCCGACCCCACCGCGACCGTCCTCTCCGTCGCCCTGCTGCTGCGGCACCTCGGGTACGAGACCGAGGCCGTCCGGATCGAGGACGCGGTCGCCGCCGACCTGGCCGGGCGCACCTCCGGCACCGTCCGCACGACGGACGAGATCGGCGACGCGCTTGCGGTACGAGTAGCGAGCTGACCCGCCGGAACACTGATTCCGGGGTGTCCCCCGACACCCCCAGAAGCCGCCGGGTCGCATCTCTCACCGCGCCCGGCGGCTTTTCCTGTGCGGCCCCCGGGTGCCACCATCGAAACCCGGGCCGCATTCACGCCGTTCCCCGCACGGTCTTCCACGGGCGATAATCGGCCATGGACCGTGGTGGTGCACGGCGATGCTCGGACGTCCAAGCAGTCGGCGTGAGCGCGGTCCGTCACAACAACCGGTGAAGGACACTGCACTCATGACGACGCCCACGATCGAGCTCAAGCCCTCCTCGCACCCGCTGTCCGACGCGGAGCGCGAGGCGATCCTGGCCAATCCGGGATTCGGCCGCCACTTCACCGATCACATGGTGACGATCAAGTGGACGGAGGGCCGCGGCTGGCACGACGGCCAGCTCGTTCCGTACGGGCCCCTGTCCATCGATCCGGCCAACATGACCCTGCACTACGCGCAGGAGATCTTCGAGGGCCTCAAGGCGTACCGCCGCCCCGACGGCTCAGTCGCCACCTTCCGGCCCGATGCCAACGCCGAGCGCTTCCAGCGTTCGGCCCGCCGTCTGGCGATGCCGGAGCTGCCGGTCGACACCTTCATCGCCGCCTGCGACGCGCTCGTCCAGCAGGACACGGCGTGGGTCCCGGCGCACGGCGGCGAGGAGTCGCTCTACCTCCGCCCGTTCATGATCGCGAGCGAGGTCGGTCTCGGTGTGAAGCCGGCCAACGAGTACCTCTTCCTCGTCATCGCCTCCCCGGCGGGCGCCTACTTCCCGGGCGGCGTCAAGCCCGTCTCGATCTGGCTCTCCGAGGACCGCGTCCGCGCCGTCCCCGGCGGCATGGGCGACGCCAAGACCGGCGGCAACTACGCCGCGTCGCTCCTCGCCCAGGCAGAGGCCGCGCAGAAGGGCTGCGACCAGGTCGCGTACCTCGACGCCGTGGAGCACAAGTGGGTCGAGGAACTGGGCGGCATGAACCTGTACTTCGTCTACGAGACCGGTTCCGACGGCGACCTCAAGATCGTCACCCCGAAGCTGACGGGCTCGCTGCTCCCCGGCATCACCCGTGACTCGCTCCTCACCTTGGCCAGGGACCTCGGCTACGGGTCGGAGGAGAGCCGCGTCTCCATCGACCAGTGGCAGGCCGACACCGAGAACGGCACGCTGAAGGAGGTCTTCGCCTGTGGCACGGCCGCGGTGATCACCCCGGTCGGTACGGTCAAGTCCGCCCGTGGCGAGTGGCAGCACTCCGGCGGGCGGCCGGGCGAGGTCACGATGAAGCTGCGCAAGGCGCTGCTCGACATCCAGACGGGCAAGGCGGAGGACATCCACGGCTGGTCCCACGAACTGGCCTGACGCCCGGAGTGGCCTGCTCGCTCCCGCCCCGTCCACGCGGGGTCGCGAACTGGCCTGACGCCCGGAGTGGCCTGCTCGCGCCCGCCCCGTCCACGCGGGGGCGCGGGCGGTCGGTGCCTGCGGCGGGCCGTTCCCCTCCCCGCCCCTTCCCGAAACCGGGGCTCCGCCCCGGACCCCGTTCTACGGGGCCGCGCCCGGAGCCCCGCGCCCTCGTGCGGCAAGCGCCGACGAGGCCCGGGGCGTGCCCGCTCTCGCGGGGGCGGGCCCACGCTCCCGCGTCTCGCCGGCGCCCGGGCGCGCCGTTCCTGCCGGGGCGCCGCCCCGCGCCCCGCGCCTCAACTCCTCCTGCAGCCTGTCGGCCGTTGGCGGTGCCTCCAGCGGGGCTGGTCGTGTCCCGGCTGGACGGGCTGGTTCGCGCGGGCGAAATCCTGTCCGCCGGGCGGGGTCGGTCCTGTCGGCCGGTGTGTCGCGCAGTGGCTGTTCCGGCCCGGACGAGAGGGCTTACGGCCGCCGCAGTGGGCGATCGAGGCCACCGCGCGAAGCGCGGTGCCGGGCCCGGGCGAAGCCCGGCATACCCGCCCGGTGGGCACGGGGCCCGGTGCGGAGTTCCGGAGCGGTACGGGGTCCGGGGGCGGCCCCGGCTCGGGAAGAGGTGGGGTCGGGGAAGCGCCCCGCGCAGCGGGCTCCACCCGCGGTCACGACACCGCGGTCACGACACCGCGGTCACGACACCGCGACCCCGCCCACCGAACCCTCCGCCTCCTGCGCTTCCGCCCCCTGCGGCTCCGCCCCCGTCGGCGCAGCCGACCTCGCCGACCCCGCCGCCGGCGCGCGAACCGCCGCGTACGCGAGGCCGCCCACCAGGCCGGACAGCACGAAGCTGCAGTCCACCCCGCCGGTCAGGGCGAGCAGCGGGCCCTCGTACAGCGGAGTGGAGACCGCCGCCAGCCCCACCGCCGCGCCGAGCGCCCACGACAGCGTGGCCTGTACGTTCCAGCCGGCGCGGAACCAGTAGATGCCGCCCCGCGCACGGCGGTTGTAGACCTGAAGGGCCTCCGCGTCGTAGACGCCGCCGCAGCGGACGTGCGCGGTCAGCGTGATCACCGCCCACGGCGTGCCGACCGCGGTGAGCAGCAGCACGAACGAGGTCATGGCCGACTGGGCGTTCCACACGAAGTGGCCGAGGAAGACGAACGCGGTCGCCACGACGGCCACCACCAGAGTTGCCCGGGGGCGGGTGGCGCGCGGCAGGATGGCGTCGAGGTCGAGGCCCATCGAGTACAGCATCAGCCCCGCGTTGCCGACGGATCCGGCCGCCGCGGCGAGCAGCAGCGGGACGAGGTACCAGGCGGGGGACGCGGCGACCAGGGGGCCGGCGTAGTCGAGCCCGGCGCGGGCCGCCAGCGCCGTGTACGTACCGAAGAGCTGGGGGACGAGCAGCCCGGCCACCAGGCCCAGGCAGGTGGCGACGAGCACCCGCCGCGGGGTGTGGCGCAGCGGCGAGACGTAGCGGGTGTAGTCACCGAGCAGGGTGATGAAGGCGATCGGTCCGCTCAGCCCGGCGGCCACGGCGGACAGGACCCAGGTCGGCCAGAACGAGCCCAGCAGGTAAGGGGTGTCCGGCGGCGCGGCCGTGGTGAGGTCCGGGGCGTAGGCGACGACGCCCAGCAGCAGGAGCGCGGTCATGCCGACGGCCAGAACCTTGCTGAGACGTAGCAGCAGCCGGTACCCGTACACGGCGCCGACGACGGTGCAGGCGGCGAGCAGCGCGTAGACGAGCGTGTGGGCGACACCTCCGGTGGGCAGGCCGACGAGCCGCGCCAGGGTCCCGATCACCACGTCCCCGCCGATCCACAGCGTCAGAGCCGTGTAACCGAGCGAGAGCAGCAGGCCGACGACGGAGCCGACGAGACGGCCGCGCACGCCGAAGGCCGCGCCGCTGGACGTCGACAGGTTGGTCGCGGTGCGCAGAGATATGAGGGCCAGCGGGGCGGTGACGGCCACACCGACGAGCGTGCCGGCGACGACCGAGGTCACTGACGGCCACAGGCCGAGCCCGAAGGAGACCGGCAGCCAGCCGAAGACGATCACCCCCAGGCACAGGTTCGACCCGAGCAGGATCGAGACGAGATCGCGCGGGGTGCTGGTGCGCTCCGCCTCCGGGATCGTGTCGACTCCGCGCTGTTCCACCGGCATGGGCTGCCCCTACCTTCGTAGTTTGAGTGGCGCTCTAATTGAGTGCTGCTCAATGTGAGCCATGCCTCGTGTGAAGTCAATGGTTTCGCTCCTGGGTAGGCATTGTTAGAGTGGCGTTCAAACTTGGAGGTGTGGTGACGTGCGACTGACCCCGACCGAGCGCGACCGGCTGCTGCTCTACGGCGCCGCCGAGCTGGCGCGGGCACGCAGAGCCCGGGGCCTGCGGCTCAATGTCCCGGAGGCGACGGCGCTCGTCGCGGACACCGTCTGCGAGGCGGCCCGCGACGGTCGTCGGCTCGCCGAAGCCATCGAGGCCGCGCGGTCGGTCCTCGGGCCGGACGACGTCCTCCCGGGCGTCGCGGACGTGGTGACCGAGGTCCACGTGGAGGCCGTCTTCGACGACGGGTCCCGGCTCGCGGTCGTCTCCGACCCGATCCGCGGCGCCGCCACCGGGCCGGGCGCCCCGGGCGCGCTGCTCCCCGGTCCCGGCTACGCCGACCTCCCGCCCGCGCTACGGGTCGGTGTGCGCAACACCGCCACCGTGCCCGTCAGCGTCACCTCGCACTTCCACTTCTTCGAGGCCAACCCGCGGCTCCGCTTCGACCGCGCCGCGGCGTACGGCATGCGGCTCGCCGTCCCGGCAGGGTCCTCCGTCCGCTTCGACCCGGGCGGCGACGTGGAGGTCGGGCTGCTGCCCATCGGCGGCGAACGGATCGCCATCGGTTTCGCGGGCCTGGTGGACGGCCCGCTGGACGCCCCCGGAGCCAAGGAAGAGGCCCTGCGCAGGGCTGTGGCCTGCGGTTACCTCGGAGCGGAGGAGAAGTGATGGACCCGTACGAGTATGCATCCGTGCACGGACCCCGGGCGGGGGACCGGGTCGTCCTCGGCGACTCCGGTCTGGTCGTCCGGGTCGAGTCCGACGCGCAGAAGCCCGGCGACGAGTTCCTGGCCGGCTTCGGCAAGACCGCCCGCGACGGCCTGCACCTGAAGGCCGCCGCCGTGCGTGAGACCTGCGACGTCGTCATCAGCAACGTCCTGGTGATCGACGCGGTCCAGGGCATCCGCAAGGTCTCCGTCGGCATCCGGGAGGGCCGCATCCACGCCGTCGGGCGGGCCGGGAACCCGGACACCCTCGACGGCGTGGACGTCGTCGTAGGGACCGGCACGTCGATCGTCTCCGGCGAGGGGCTGATCGCGACGGCGGGCGCGGTCGACACGCATGTGCATCTGCTCTCCCCGCGGATCATGGAGGCGTCGCTCGCCTCCGGCGTCACGACCGTCATCGGCCAGGAGTTCGGCCCCGTGTGGGGTGTCGGCGTCAACTCTCCATGGGCGCTGAAGCACGCCTTCAACGCCTTCGACGCCTGGCCCGTCAACATCGGCTTCCTGGCGCGCGGCTCGTCCTCCGACCCGGCACCGCTCGTCGAGGCCCTGGCCGAGGGCGGCGCGTCCGGGTTCAAGGTCCACGAGGACATGGGCGCGCACACCCGGGCGCTCGACACCGCGCTGCGGGTCGCGGAGGAGCACGACGTCCAGGTGGCCCTGCACAGCGACGGCCTCAACGAATGCCTGTCCGTCGAGGACACCCTGCGCGTGCTCGACGGCCGGACGATCCACGCCTTCCACATCGAGGGCTGCGGCGGCGGGCACGTACCGAACGTCCTCAAGATGGCCGGTGTACCGAACGTCATCGGCTCGTCCACCAACCCCACGCTGCCCTTCGGCCGGGACGCGGTCGCCGAGCACTACGGCATGATCGTCTCCGTCCACGACCTCAAGACCGACCTCCCCGGCGACGCCGCCATGGCCCGCGACCGCATCCGGTCCGGCACGATGGGCGCGGAGGACGTGCTGCACGACCTCGGCGCGATCGGCATCACCTCGTCCGACGCGCAGGGCATGGGGCGCGCGGGCGAGACCGTGCGGCGCACCTTCGCCATGGCCGGGAAGATGAAGGCCGAGCTGGGCCCCATGGACGGCGACGGCGCGCACGACGACAACGCGCGCGTCCTGCGCTACATGGCGAAGCTGACCATCAACCCGGCCCTGGCCCACGGCCTCGCGCACGAGATCGGGTCCATCGAGGTCGGCAAGATGGCCGACATCGTGCTGTGGCGGCCCGAGTTCTTCGGCGCGAAGCCGCAACTGGTGCTGAAGTCCGGCTTCCCCGCGTACGGGGTGGTCGGCGACCCGAACGCGGCGACGGACACCTGCGAACCACTCGTCCTCGGCCCTCAGTTCGGCGCGTACGGGGCGACACCGGCCGACATCTCGGTCGCCTTCGTGGCACAGGCCGCGGTCGACGCCGGCTCCGATCTGATGCCCACCAGGCGCCGCCGGGTCGCCGTACGCGGCACCCGCGGCATCGGCCCCCGCGACCTGCTGCTCAACTCCCGCCTCGGGGACGTGTCCGTGGACGGCCGTACGGGTCTCGTCACCCTCGACGGCGACCCGATCCGCTCCGAGCCCGCCGAGTCGATCTCCCTCAACCGCCTCTACTTCCTCTGAGGATGCCTTCGATGAGCTTCCGTATGCCCCCGGAGTGGGCCCCGCACGAGCGCACCTGGATGGCCTGGCCCGGTCCCAACCCGACGTTCACCGACGACGCGGAGCTGCTGGGGGCCCGTACGGCCTGGGCGTCGGTGGCCCGCGCGGTGCGGCGCTTCGAGCCGGTGACCGTCGTCGCCGGTACGGGCCAGTCCGACTCTGCCCGCGACCTCCTCGGCCCCGACATCGACATCGTCGAACGGGACCTGGACGACGCCTGGATGCGCGACATCGGCCCCACCTTCGTCACCGACGGCTCCGCGCTGGCCGCCGTCGACTGGGTGTTCAACGGCTGGGGCGCGGCGGACTGGGCGCGTTGGGAGCACGACTCCAAGATCGCCCGTCATGTCGCGGACCTCGCGGGTGTCCCCGTACACCCCTCTCCGCTGGTCAACGAGGGCGGCGCGATCCACGTCGACGGCGAGGGCACCGTCCTGCTCACCGACACGGTCCAGCTCGGTCCCGAGCGCAACCCCGGATGGTCCCGCGCGGAGGTCGAGGCGGAGATCCACGCCCGGCTCGGCACGAAGAAGGCGATCTGGCTGCCGCGGGGCCTGAGCGGCGACTACGGGATGTACGGCACCCGGGGCCACGTCGACATCGTCGCGGCCTTCGCCCGTCCGGGCGTCGTCGTCGTCCACACCCAGCCCGACCCGTCCCACCCCGACCACGAACCGTGCAAGGCCAACGTCGCCCTGCTCTCCGCCCAGACGGACGCCAGAGGCCGCCGCCTGGAGGTCGTCGAGGTCCCCGCACCGACGGTCCTCGTCGACGACGACGGGGAATGGGTCGACTACTCGTACATCAACCACTACCTCTGCAACGGCGGCGTGGTGCTGTGCGGCTTCGACGACCCCCGGGACGAGATCGCGGCGGGCATCTTCCGGCGGCTCTTCCCCGAGCGGACGGTCACTCTGGTCGACGCACGGGCGATCTTCGCGGGCGGCGGCGGCGTTCATTGCATCACCCAGCAGCAGCCCCGGGTCTGACTCCGGGCCGCCGACGCCCCGGGACACGGATCCGGTAGAACGTACGAGTGACCAGCTCCAGCCCCGCCGGCCCCCGGCGCCGCAACCAGTCCGCACCGCCGCGCGAGGCGCTGCTCGCCGCCGCCATGGCCACCATCGCCGAGCGCGGGCTCGACGGGCTGACCATGGCCGGTCTCGGCCGGCAGGTCGGGATGAGCAGTGGGCACCTCCTCTACTACTTCGGCAGCAAGGACGAGCTGCTGCTGCAGACCCTGGAGTGGAGCGAGGGCCGCCTCGGTGCGCAGCGCAGTGCGCTGCTGTCCCGGCAGGCACCGGCCCGTGAACGGCTCGACGCGTACATCGACCTGTACGTCCCCGACGGGCCGCGCGACCCGCACTGGATGCTGTGGCTCGAGGTCTGGAACCGCTCGCAGAACGCGGACGCCGACATGCACGGCCGCCAGGCCGCGATCGAAGGTGCCTGGCACCGGGACCTGGTGGCGCTCCTCGCGGAGGGCGTCTCCCGCGGGGAGTTCCGCGCGGTGGACCCCGACCGGTTCGCGGCGAGGCTGCGGGCGCTCCTGGACGGCTTCAGCGTGCATGTCGCCGTGGGCATACCGGGGACGGGCCGCGAGCAGGTGCTGGCGCACGTAGCGGAGTTCGTGGGGGACGGGTTGCTGCGATGACGGGGCGGTTCGGGTCCGTGGCTACCGCGGCGGGCGCTTCGCCTTCCCGTGCCGGGCTCTGCCGGGACGCGGTGCCGCGCTTCGTCCCTTTCCCGAACCGGGCTCCGCCCGGCGGACCCGGTACCGCGCTTCGCGCGGTGGCCTCGCACTTCCGCACGGCCTGGCGGCCGTGGGGAGCGGGCCCCGGGCCGGGCTGGATACCTCGGGCTGGATACCTCGGGCTGGATGTGCCGGCCAACGCAGGCCCCGCCGGCGTTTGAGGCGCGGGCGTCCGGTGGTGGGTCCCCCGGGCCACCAGGCCCAAGGGGTGAGTCCCGGAAACGGGTCCGGGACGGAGCCCCGGTTTCGGGAAGGGGCGAGGTGGGGAACGGCCCCGCGCGGCGGTCCCGCTCGCGCCACGCGCGGCACGGCAACGCTCGCCCCGCACAGCGGACCCGCCGGGCCGACCGCATCGTGAGACCGGTGTCCAGGCCGCGATGAAGCTGTGGCACACTGCCTCCGTGCTCTCGTTCGCCATGATTATCGGCAACAGCGCGCCGGTCCGCAGTGACCGCTGACCCGTGGACAGCAATCCCGCGGCAGGCGGCACCGTGCCCCAGACCCGCGCGCAGACCTCTCGCACCCGCGAGGGGTTTTTTCGTTTTACGGCCTCACCCTCGGCCGAAGGCGAGCGGCGCGTGATGATGGGGGCAAGTGGAGCCAGACATTCCGGAGCCACTCATCCGACAGGAGTCAGGACAGCATGACCACCAACGCAGGCGCCCACGATCGGCGGGCCGACGACGGTTTCCATGTCTTCGACACGACGCTGCGCGACGGCGCCCAGCGTGAGGGCATCAATCTCACGGTCGCGGACAAGCTGACCATCGCCCGGCACCTGGACGATTTCGGCGTCGGCTTCATCGAGGGCGGCTGGCCGGGGGCGAACCCGCGGGACACCGAGTTCTTCTCCCGTGCCCGGCAGGAGATCGACTTCCGGCACGCGAAGCTCGTCGCCTTCGGCGCGACGCGCCGCGCGGGCGCCAAGGCGAGCGACGACCCCCAGGTCAAGGCGCTCCTGGACTCCGGCGCGCCGGTGATCACACTGGTCGCCAAGTCGCACGACCGCCATGTCGAACTGGCGCTGCGCACCACGCTCGACGAGAACCTGGCGATGGTCCGCGACACCGTCTCGTACCTGTGCGAGCAGGGCCGCCGCGTGTTCGTCGACTGCGAGCACTTCTTCGACGGTTACCGCGCGAACCCCGAGTACGCCAAGGCCGTTGTGCGGACCGCTCACGAGGCCGGTGCCGACGTCGTCGTCCTGTGCGACACCAACGGCGGGATGCTGCCCGCCCAGGTGCAGGCCGTGGTCTCCACCGTGCTCGCCGACACCGGCGCCCGCCTCGGTATCCACGCCCAGGACGACACAGGGTGCGCCGTCGCCAACACCCTGGCCGCCGTCGACGCCGGCGCCACGCACGTCCAGTGCACGGCCAACGGCTACGGCGAGCGGGTCGGTAACGCCAACCTGTTCCCCGTCGTCGCCGCCCTGGAACTCAAGTACGGCAAGAAGGTCCTGCCCGACGGCGCGCTCGCGGAGATGACCCGTATCTCCCACGCCGTCGCGGAGGTCGTCAACCTCACACCCTCCACCCATCAGCCTTACGTGGGTGTCTCCGCCTTCGCCCACAAAGCCGGTCTGCACGCGTCCGCGATCAAGGTCGACCCGGATCTGTACCAGCACATCGACCCCGAACTCGTCGGGAACACCATGAGGATGCTCGTCTCCGACATGGCGGGCCGCGCCTCGATCGAGCTGAAGGGCAAGGAACTGGGCATCGACCTCGGTGACGACCGCGAGCTGGTCGGCCGGGTCGTCGAGCGGGTCAAGGAGCGCGAGCTCCAGGGATACACGTACGAGGCCGCCGACGCGTCCTTCGAGCTGCTGCTGCGCGCGGAGGCGGAGGGCAGGGCCCGCCGCTACTACCGGACCGAGTCCTGGCGGGCGATCGTCGAGGACCGCCCCGACGGGACCCACGCCAACGAGGCCACGGTGAAGCTGTGGGCCAAGGGCGAGCGCATCGTCGCGACGGCGGAGGGCAACGGCCCGGTCAACGCCCTGGACCGGGCGATGCGGGTGGGGCTGGAGAAGATCTACCCGCAGCTCGCGAAGTTCGAGTTGATCGACTACAAGGTCCGCATCCTCGAGGGCCGCCACGGTACCGGCTCCACCACCCGCGTGCTCATCACGACCGGCGACGGCACCGGCGAATGGGCCACGGTCGGCGTCGCGGACAACATCATCGCCGCGTCCTGGCAGGCGCTGGAGGACGCGTACACCTACGGCCTGCTGCGCGCCGGCATCGAACCGACGGAGTAGCCGGGCAGCACCGCCGGAGTAGCCCGACAGCGGGGCGGCCCGGTCCGCCGCCCCGCCCGCCCCACCCCGTCGAGCCCCGCCCCGTCCAGCCCCGCGCCCGCCCCGCCCGGGTTCCTCCCGGTGACCGGTCAGGGCGGGCCCGAGCGGATCAGGAGGGTGATCGGCTCGGCACGGCTGATCGTCCGGGAGCGGATCGGCCAGGACGGCACGGAGGCATCGGCGAAGCCCTCCGCCGGGGTCGACCCCTGCCGCTCACCGGCCGGCCGTGGAGAGGTCGTCGAGCCGGCCGCCGTCTGCCGGGCGGGCCGATCACACGACCCCGCGGCGTTACCCGCCGGACCGATGCCGCCGCCGAGTCGTTCCTCCGGCCGGACGGATGCCCCGATTGACCCGGTTGGAGTACCTTCATGGTATGAGGATACGGCCGTTCACGTTTGTGTCGGCCCTCTCGGGGCTGACCCTGTTCCTGCTCCTGATCCTTGCCCCCGCGTCCGGCGCGGCGGTCACGGCATCGGGACTGTCGGATGCCGCCGACGCCCTGAAACAGGGCCCGGTCTACGTCCACCCGGCGATGGCCGATCAGGTGCCACGTGCCGAGGCGGACGCTCTGGCGAACCGGATCGAGGAGGCGGACAAGCCGGTCTTCGTGGCGGTGCTGCCGGAGACCTCGGAGTTCCCGCCCGACGACCTGCTGCGCAACCTGCGCACCGAGACCGGTGTCACCGGCCTGTACGCGGTGCGGCTCGGTGACGGCTTCGACGCCGGGGCCGACTCGGTCGTGATGCCGGGCCGGATTGTCGACAACCTGACCAGCGCGGTGAAGGGCGGCGGACCGGTCGACGCGGCCACCCAGCTCGAGAACTTCGTGGACCAGGCCCTGCCCCAGGTCAGGGGCAGCGCACCGGCCTCCTGGAACCCCGGCTCCGGTGACGGCGACGACACCGGTGCGGGCCTGATCGTCCTCGGCGGTCTCGCGGCCGCGGGCGGCGCCGGCGCCTACGCGATCGTCCGCACCAGGCGTCGCCGCAAGGCGGAGGAGGAGCGGGCGGCCCTCGAGCAGCTCCGGGTCGTCGTCGACGAGGACATCACCGCCTTCGGCGAGGAACTCGACCGGCTGGACTTCCATCCCTCGGAGAAGGGTGCGGACGACGCCATGCGCGCCGACTACGAGCGCGCCCTCGACTCGTACGACACCGCCAAGTCCCGGATGGGCGCCGCACAGCACCCCGGCGACGTCCGCGGGGTCACCGAAGCCCTGGACGACGGCCGGTTCTCGCTCGCCGTCCTGGCCGCCCGCCGTGAGGGGCTGCCCCTGCCGGAGCGCCGCGCGCCCTGCTTCTTCGACCCCCGCCACGGCCTCTCGGTCAAGGACATCTCCTGGGCTCCGGCCGGTGGTACCGCCCGTGACATCCCCGCGTGCGCCGAGGACGCGGCACGCGTCGAGGAGGGCCGGGATCCGATGGCCCGCACCGTCGAGACCGGCTACGGCCGCCGCCCCTACTGGGAGGCCGGGCCCGCGTACGGCCCCTGGGCAGGCGGCTACTTCGGCGGCGGCATCCTTCCCGGCCTGCTCATGGGCACGATGCTCGGCCACATGCTCGCCACCCCTGCCTACGCGGCCGACTACGGCGCCGGCGAGTTCGGCGGCGGTGAATACGGCGGCGGCGACGTCTCGGGCGGTGACTTCAACACGTCCGACTTCGGCGGAGGCGGAGGCGGTGGCGACTGGGGCGGCGGCGGCGGCGGCTTCGGCGGCGGCGGCTTCGGTGGTGGTTTCGACGGCGGCGGTTTCTAGGGCCGCGGGCCACCGGGACGGACCCCTGGGGACGCCTGTACGGCAACCGTGTGGGCCTACGACGGAACTTCGCTACGGGCAGTAAGAATCCATTACGCTGACCCGCGAGCAGCTGCGGCAGATCCGGCTGATGCCCGGAGTCGTGGCCGTCGAGGAGGACGCCACCGTCAAGGCCGACGGCGCCCCCGCGTCGCTCGCCCCGGCCGCGTCCTGGGGCCTCGACCGGTTCGACCAGCGGGAACTGCCGCTCGACAGCAGCTTCATCGCGGCCGGCAGCGGCCAGGGCGTCAACGCGTACATCCTCGACACCGGCATCGACTACGCGCACGGTGAGTTCGGCGGCCGGGCCACCTTCGGCTACGACGCCGTCGGGGACGGGCGCCGCGGCCAGGACTGCCAGGGTCACGGCACCCATGTCGCGGGCACCGTCGGAGGCAGGACCTATGGCGTGGCCACCAAGGCGTCGCTGGTGAGCGTCCGTGTGCTCGACTGCGAGGGCGGAGGCACCGTGTCGGGGGTCATCGCCGGGATGGACTGGGTGGCGGCCAACGCCGTGCAGCCGCCGTGCTCAACGCCTCGCTCGGCGGCGGCAGGTCCACCGCCGTGAACAGCGCGGCCGACGCGCTTGCCGACAGCGGGGTCCTGCCGGTCGTCGCGGCCGGCAACGAGGCGCAGAACGCCTGCAACGTCTCTCCCGCGTCCGCGGAGCGTGTGCTCACCGTCGGCGCGACCAATTCCTTCGACCAGGAGACCGACTTCTCCGCCTTCGGCGGCTGCCTGGCGCTCTATGCCCCCGGTGCCTCGATCGAGTCGGCCGCGTTCGGCGGCGGCAGCGTCTCGCTGAACGGCACCTCGATGGCGTCCCCGCACGTCGCGGGCGTCGCCGCCTTGTACAACTCGGAGCACCCGACCGCCACCGCGACGGAGGTGGCGCGTTGGCTGGTCGACAAGTCGATCAAGGATGTGGTGACCGGTATCCGCCCCGGCTCGCCCAACCGCCTGCTCCACACCGGCGGACTCCGATCCGCCGCCCCCGGCAGCGCCCGGGGCGCGACGTACGCCGGCGGGGCCGGGGGACTCCCCGGCCCCGCCGTGGCGGTCCGTACGCGCGTTCGGTCAGGCGGCCGGAACGGCGGCCTTGATCGCGGAGATGTCGAAGGCCAGCCTGACCTTGTCGCTGACCATCACGCCACCGGCCTCCAGTGCCGCGTTCCAGGTCAGACCCCAGTCGGAGCGCAGGATCTCGGCGCCGCCCTCGAATCCGACGCGCTCGTTGCCGTAGACGTCGGTGGCCGCACCCTGGAACTCCAGGTCGATGGCGAGCGGACGCGTGACGTCCTTGATCGTCAGGTCACCGGTGATCCGGTACCTGTCGCCGCCCAACTGCTCGGCACCGGTGGAGCGGAACGTCATCTTCGGGAAGTTCTCCGCGTCGAAGAAGTCGGCGCTGCGGAGGTGGCCGTCGCGGTCCGCGATACCCGTGTCGACGGACGCGATGTCGACGTCGATCGAGGCGGAGGAGCGGGACGGGTCCGTGCCGTCGAGGCGCAGGGTGCCCTCGTGGCGGCCGAAGCTGCCGCGGACGTTGGTGACCATCGCGTGCCTGACGGTGAATCCGATGCTGCTGTGCGCCGGGTCGATGGTGTACTCACCGGTCAGCGCCGCGAGTGCGGGGTCCACGGTGGCGACGGCGGTGGTGGTGTCGGCGATGTCGGTCTTGCGGTTGAAGAGGCCCATGACTGCTCCTTGCGGGGGACGGGCGCCGGGGGAGCTCCCCGCGCTGTTGTTCAAGCTTCAACGACTTTGACTGTAGCCCCATTCCGTTCAACATTCAACATCTTGACCGGGTCGCTCCCTCGCGTCCCGTGCTGCCCCTTGGCGCGACGTGCGGGCGTCCGGCCACCCGGACCGGACGCCCGCACGGGCTGCTCCGGAATGCGAGGGCTCGGACCCCGGCGCTCACCGACGGATGTGAATCGGCGACGCGTGGCGGCCGCCGGACTGCCCGGCACCCGGCGTTCGCCTTCGTCGGCGCTGCTTCGAGCTGATGACGGGCGCGGCGCCGGAGGCCGGCACCGCACCGGTCGACCATGACGGCGCGGCGTGCGAGGTCCGCCTGTGCGCCGCACCCCGAATCGAGCCGTCAGGCAACGACCAGGCCGACGGGGGAGTCGCCCGGTTCCGCTGCCGGGCCCGATCGCCTCCGGTGTGCGGCCCGGTACGGTGGGGCCGCCCCCGGATTAACCCGGGCGGCGCACACGGGTCGGCGTGGCTGTGGCGTGGCTCTCGGGCCGTCGTGCTTGTCGAACCTCAACAAAGCGCCACCCGCCTGAGCTGGCGGTTGGCGTTCTGTGGGAAATGGTTCTGTGCAAGTCCCACAGGAGAACCGGCAGGAGACTGTACAGAGTCAACGGCGGGGTTTCCTTGGTGCGATCCGTAGGGTCGATGCATGACCGTTTTGGACGAGACCACCAGCGAGCCGAGCGACGCACGTGGCCGGGTGGCCGAGCTGCACGAGATCCGCGAGCAGGCGCTGCGGGGGCCGAGTGAGAAGGCCACCGAGGCGCAGCACGCGAAGGGCAAGCTGACGGCCCGGGAGCGGATCGCCCTGTTGTTGGACGAGGGGTCGTTCCGTGAGGTCGAGCAGCTTCGGCGGCACCGGGCGACGGGTTTCGGGCTGGAGGCGAAGAAGCCGCACACCGATGGTGTCATCACCGGCTGGGGCACGGTGGAGGGCCGGACGGTCTTCGTGTACGCGCATGATTTCCGGATCTTCGGCGGCGCGCTGGGTGAGGCGCACGCGACCAAGATCCACAAGATCATGGACATGGCGATCGCGGCGGGTGCGCCGCTGGTGTCCCTGAACGACGGTGCCGGCGCCCGGATCCAGGAGGGTGTCAGCGCGCTGGCGGGTTACGGCGGCATCTTCCAGCGCAACACCCGTGCGTCGGGTGTGATCCCGCAGATCTCGGTGATGCTGGGCCCGTGTGCGGGCGGTGCGGCCTACAGTCCCGCACTGACGGACTTCGTGTTCATGGTGCGTGAGACGTCGCAGATGTTCATCACCGGTCCGGACGTGGTCAAGGCGGTCACCGGCGAGGAGATCACGCAGAACGGGCTGGGCGGTGCCGATGTGCATGCCGAGACGTCGGGCGTGGCGCACTTCGCGTACGACGACGAGGAGACCTGCATCGCCGAGGTCCGCTTCCTCCTGTCGCTGCTGCCCTCCAACAACAGGGAGAACCCGCCCACGGTTTCGTGTGACGACCCGGCCGACCGCCGGTCGGACGTGCTGCTCGACCTGGTTCCCGCGGACGGCAACCGGCCCTACGACATGGCGAAGGTGATCGAGGAACTCGTCGACGACGGCGAATACCTCGAGGTCCACGAACGCTGGGCCCGCAACATCATCTGCGCCTTCGCCCGCCTCGACGGCCAGGTCGTCGGCATCGTCGCCAACCAGCCGCAGTCCCTCGCCGGAGTGCTCGACATCGAGGCGTCGGAGAAGGCCGCCCGCTTCGTGCAGATGTGCGACGCGTTCAACATCCCGATCCTCACCCTGCTCGACGTGCCCGGCTTCCTGCCCGGCGTCGACCAGGAACACGGCGGCATCATCCGCCACGGCGCCAAGCTCCTGTACGCCTACTGCAACGCCACCGTCCCCCGTATCTCGCTGATCCTGCGGAAGGCGTACGGCGGCGCCTACATCGTCATGGACTCCCAGTCCATCGGCGCGGACCTGACCTACGCCTGGCCGACGAACGAGATCGCGGTCATGGGCGCGGAAGGCGCGGCGAACGTCATCTTCCGCCGCCAGATCGCCGACGCGGAGGACCCCGAGGCGATGCGCGCCCGCATGGTCAAGGAGTACAAGGCCGAACTCATGCACCCGTACTACGCGGCGGAACGCGGCCTCGTCGACGACGTCATCGACCCGGCCGAGACCCGGTCGGTCCTCATCGCCTCCCTCGCGATGCTGCGCACCAAGCACGCCGACCTGCCGTCCCGCAAGCACGGCAACCCCCCGCAGTGACCCTGCGACTGGACTGGAGCCCGACCATGAGCACTCCTACCGATCCCTCCTCCCTCCTCCGTGTCGAGAAGGGGCACGCCGACCCCGAGGAACTGGCCGCCATCACCGCCGTCCTGATGGCCCGCGCGGCCGCCCAGCCCGACACGGCCCCGGCGCACCGCGGCCGCACCACGGCCGGCTGGCGCCGTCTGGAGCGCCAGCGCGGCTTCCAGCCCTCCCACAGCTGGCAGGGCTGACGCCCTGACCCCGTGAGGCCCCGCACACGACCGTGTGCGGGGCCTCACGCCTGTGCGGGCCGCGCCCCGCCCCAACCCCCGCCCCCGATCAGCACGCCGCCTCGCCCCCCAGGGCAACGGACGGGCCCCACGCCGCCTCGCCCCTGGGGCAACGGAAAGCCCCCGAGGGCTCCACAGGGAGCCCTCGGGGGCGTGTCGCGGGGAGGGCGAGGACAGGGAAGCCCAGCCCGCCGACGCGTCCTACCGCAGACGCGCCATGAGTGCGTGTTCGACGAGTGTGATGAGGGCGCTCTTGGCGTCGGCGCGGTGGCGGGCGTCGGTGGTGATGATGGGGGTGTCGGGGCCGAT
>NZ_JBEZKP010000049.1:0-56242 GCF_040706335.1 Streptomyces sp. NPDC048389
CTTCTTGCTCGACACAAGTTGATCTATCAGGACGTCCCGTTGCGTCATTCACCAGGGCTTGACCTGCGACTCAAAACTCAAACGCAACGGTGTTGGCGTCACAGTACACAGCCGATCTTGGATGAAGTCCAGCCCTGTACAGCACTGCCCCACGGCACGCCGGTACTCGTCGCGGCGTGCCGGGTATTCGGCGTGGCGTGTCTCTGCCCGCCTCACCCGACGCCCGGCTCGTCCCCGGTGGCCGGGGCCCCGACCACCGGGGAGCCGGGATCTCGCAGTGGTCCTCGAGCCCCTGGCTGGTCGGCCCGAGCGCCGTGTGTCCACCGCCGGCTCGAAGCGGAAATCCGCCCGGAGTGTCCCGGGGTGGTGCCCATGTGCCCGGACCGGGTCGAGGGCCTTGCCGTAGGTGCGCCTGGAGTAGCACTCGATGGCGCGCAGGAGGAGAGAGAGGAGAGAGCGGCGCGGGTCGAGGGACGTGCGCGCCATGACGTGCTCCTCGTCGTCTGAAGCCGGGTGCTGTCACGGATACGACGGAGCGGGCCGCCGGAATCGTGGCATGGCGGCGGACTGGCTCGAGGAACACCGGAACGCGCCAGGGCGTTGCCAGGTCAGGGCGAGGTGTCCGTCCCTCAGGGGTCGGACCGGTGCGGGCCCTCAGACCGGTTCGAACGATCCCGGACGGTATGTGAACCGCACATAATGGAACGACTCCCGAGCATCAGGAGGTGCCGTGTCCGGCGCTGGTTCCCCCCACTCGCTGCGCTTGCGGCTGCGCTCGCACAGGCCGGCCGCCTTCGGGGCCGACCCGGCCGGAGAACGCATGGCGCGCATCCGTCGCTCGCCGAACTTCGCCGACGGCGTCTTCCGGAACCCCGAAGGGGACAGGGCGAGACCGTCCGGTGGGTCCATGGTGGAGTTCGCCAAGATCTACTTCGCCAGGGAGTCGCGGGCCCGCCGTGTGCCGGCCGGTCCCGTGCCCGTGCATCCGACCACGGTCGCCGACCTGGCCAGGCCCGCCGCTTCCGGACTCCGTCTCACCTGGATGGGGCATTCCGGCGTCCTCGCGGAGATCGACGGGCGCCGGGTGCTTTTCGACCCGGTCTGGGGAGAGCGGTGCTCTCCGTTCTCGTTCGCCGGGCCGAAGCGCCTGCATCCGGTGCCCGCACCGCTCGCGGCGCTCGGCAGTGTCGATGTCGTGGTGATCTCACACGACCACTACGACCACCTCGACCTGCCCACCATCCGTGCCCTGGCCTCGAGCGACACGGTCTTCGCCGTGCCGCTCGGCGTCGGCGCCCACCTCGAGCGCTGGGGCGTGTCTGCGGACCGTCTGCGCGAGCTTGACTGGAACGAGTCCACGGATGTGGCCGGCATCCGGCTGACAGCGACCCCCGCGCGCCACTTCTGCGGGCGCGGACTGCGCAACCAGCAGCACACCCTGTGGGCGTCGTGGGTCGTCACCGGCCCCGAGCACCGGGTCTACCACAGCGGTGACACCGGGTACTTCCCCGGTTTCAAGGACATCGGGGCCGAGCACGGACCGTTCGACGTCACGATGATCCAGATCGGAGCGTACTCCGAGTACTGGCCCAAGAATCACACCGGTGCCGCGCCGGATCCGGGGCCGTGGCCCGACATCCACATGACGCCCGACGAAGGGATCCGGGCACAGCTCGACCTTCAGCAGGGCGCTCCGCACGGTGTGCTGCTGCCCATCCACTGGGGCACCTTCAACCTGGCACCCCACCCGTGGCACGAGCCCGCCGAGCGCACCCTGCTCGCCGGGCACAAGGTCGGCCAGACGGTCGCGACACCGCGTCCGGGGCAGCCGTTCGAGCCCTCGGCCATGGACCCCGCACACCCGTGGTGGCGCGAGGTCGCCGAGACCCCGCCCGGTGGCTGGGCCGCCTGGCCGGCCCTCGCGGCCGCCAAGCTCAAGGACGACCGCGAGCCCGACCTCGCCGGGGACCGGTGAGCGGCACGGCCTGGAGCGCCCCGGTTCCGGTCGGGGCGCCCCAGGTGTTCACCCCACCCGCACCTTGCCTTCCGGCACCAGACGCCGGGTGAGGAGTTCGTCGCGGACCAGGCCCGCGTAGACCGTGGCTCCGTGCACCGAGGTATGTGTGTTGTCGCGCTTCTCGTTGTAGAGGTACAGCGCCTTGGAGGCTTCGACACCGAGGGACTCCACCAGTGCCTTCGTCTTCGCCGTGAGGTCGATCAACGGGACGTGGGCGGCGGCCGCGACGGAGCGGATGACGGCCGGGTGGTCGACACCGAGGCCGTTGACCAGGAGCGCGGTGCCGTTGTTCAGGGTGCCGTCGGAGTTGAACCAGCGTCGCACGATCGGGGTGACGAGGACCGGCTGTCCGCCCCGCTCACGAACGCCCGCCACCAGGGCCTCCAGGTTGGCCCGGTACGTGGCCTCGTCCGTGGTCTTGTCGTTGTGGGCGAGTTGGACCAGGACCAGGTCGCCGGGGCGGATCCGGGGTCGCACCGTGGCCCACAGCTGCGGGTTTCCCAGATAGGTGACCGTACTCTCCCCGGAATCGGCGTAGTTGGCGACGGAGACGCCCTTGCGCAGGTACCGGGGCAGCTGCTGCCCCCAGCCGGCGTACGGGTCGCCGGGCTGGTCGCAGACCGTGGAGTCGCCGACCAGGAAGATCTGGCGGGCGTGCCGGGCGCGGGTCACCCTGATGTCGGAGAGGGCCGGGGCGGCGCCACCGAGCACCAGGTCCAGGCCCGCGGTGCCTTCAGGGCCGGTGGGCTCGCCCTCCGGGGTGCGGACGTCCACGGTGAAAGCGCGGGCGACCCGCTCGTCGGCCGGGACCGTGGTCTCGGCCAGCAGGGACCGCCGGCTCTCGGCGCCGATGCTCGTGCTGGACGCGGCCTTTCCACCGAGGAGGACCTGCACGTCGTAGGTGCCCGGCGATACGTCGAAGTGGCATGCGGTGGCGGTGCAGTGCGCGGGTCCCATGGACGGGCGGCCGGGGTGGGCATGCGCCGGTACGGACGACAGGGTGGTTCCCAGGGTCGCCGCCGCCACGACGGCGATGCTGAAACGTCTCACTCGTAGCTCCTTCCAACAGGGCGACAGGCTTGCCGTGGACCGTACCGGTTCCGAAAAGCGCTTTCTACCCCCTGTTCGGTGTTGACGAGGAACTCATCGGCAGAACGCGAAAGCCTTTTCCTAAATCGATTCAACTCTGTCGCGCTGCCGGCCGCCGCACTCCCTGTCTCTGGCTCGAAGGAGGTGCCCCCATGCCCGGTTCCTCGAAACGTGCCGACCCGCCGCCGTACCTTCGTCCTCGGTCCCTCAATCCCTCGGCTGCTCCGTTCCTCGGCTTCTCGGTTCTTCGGCTGCGCGGTCCCTCGGCTTAGCGGCGGCCGCCGGACCGGCCGTCCTTGTCGGCTCGCTCGCCCCTCCGCGTCCGCCGCGGCCTCCGGCTATGCCGAAGACGGCTCCCGCTACGTCGTCGACACCGGCACCCAGCTCGTCCCGAACGTCGGCAAGGCCGACGGCGACCTGACCTCGCCGGCGTACCGGGGCACGGAGTGCCAGAGCCGGTTGGCACGAACTCGCACGTCGAGTCCGGCCTCGGCGGCTCCGGCGTGACCGTCAGGCAGCCTGGCTCGACCCCCCTCGTCTACGTCCCGTACGGCATCCTGAAGCGCTACTGCGCGGCCCGCAGCGCAAGAATTCCGCCGCAGGCGCTGTCGAGGTCGGTCGGGTTGCCGTCACCTGAACCGGGCGCCGCCGCCGACGCCGACCGGCGACGTCGACCGGCGGCGCCGCCGCGTCGACGTCAACCGCGCCGCGCCGTCCACATCCGCCGGCCCTCCCGGCCCCGCCTCCCCGGCGGCGCCTACCGCCCCCGCCCCCGCCCGTCGACGCCGGCACGTCGCGTCGACGTCCACCCGCCCCGCCGACGGTCTCGCGTCACGCCGGCGGCGGGGCCGTGCTGTCGCGCACGACGAGCCTGGTCGGCACCAGTGCCGTGCCGGGCTCGGCGCTCTGCCGGCGCATCTGGCGCAGCACTCCCGCCACGCAGCGGCGGCCCACCTCGGCGAAGTCCTGGTGGACCGTGGTGAGTGGTGGCAGGAAGGAGCCGGACTCCGGGATGTCGTCGAACCCGATCACACTCACGTCGTGCGGGACGCTTCTGCCCCGCTCCTGCAGTGCCCGCAGCAGCCCGAGGGCCATCTGGTCATTCGCCGCGAAGACCGCCGTGCAGCCGGCCTCCTCGGCCAGCCGCAGCCCGGCGCGGTAGCCGGACTCCGCCGACCAGTCGCCCCGTACCAGAGGCGGCGGGACGCGCCCCGCCTCGGTGAGCGTGGCGCGCCAGGCTGCGGCGCGCCGCTGCGCGGCGAAGGACTCCTCGGGGCCCGCGAGATGCCACACCGTACGGTGGCCGAGTTCGAGCAGATGCCGCACGGCGGCACGGGACCCGCCCGCCTGGTCGGTGTCGACGACGCTGTAGCGGTCGCCCGCGTCGGAGTCGGCCACGACGATCTGGACGTTCGGCGGCAGGGTGACGGTCGCGGTGTCGAGGAGGTGGACCTCCATGATGACGATGACGGCGTCGACGGCCAGTTCCCCCAGGCGGGAGAAGGCGCCACGCACCTCGTCCTGGGTCGGCACGGCGACCGGCAGGAGGGTGACGGCGTATCCCTCCTCGGCGGCCGAGGTGGCGATCGCCTCCAGGGTGCGGACGTTGCCGGTGGTGGAGAGGGAGAACAGGATGACGCCGATGGTGCGGAACTCGCCGCGTTTGAGGGCGCGGGCGGCGCTGTTGGGGCGGTAGCCCAGCTCCTTCATCGCGGTGAGGACCTGCTGCCTGGTCTCCTCCGTCACGCCGGGGTAACCGTTGGAGACCCGGGAGACCGTCTGCGAGGAGACCCCTGCGACCCGCGCGACGTCGGCCATGGAGGCGGTGCGGGCGCGACGCGAGGCCGGCCTGCCCGGGTGCTTCCGGGTCTGCCGCCCGCCCACTGGTGTGCTGTCCGCGGTGTCCACCCGGCTCCTCCCACCGGTCGGCGGCGAATCCGCCCGCCGACCCTTGACGCTCGTCATCGGGGCAGTGTAGACATTCCGCCATCCGATGTTTACGCAAACATAACACTCGCGGGGTCGTCGCCCAGTCCGATGTTTACGTAAACATCGGATGGCGCCCCGCAAGCCGGCGCCTGGTTCCCGGACACCCGAGCGAGGAACGACATGACGACGCTACGACCCCCACCTGCCACGGAGGTTGGTGCCGACCGGCCGGGGCAGCGGCCGCGGCCCGGGAAACGGCAGCGGTACGCGTGGACCGGATGGGGCTTCATGGCGCCCTTCACGATCGTCTTCGCCCTCGTCTTCCTGGCTCCGATCGCCTACTCGCTGTTCCTGAGCCTCTTCAGGGAACAGCTCATCGGCGGCAACCAGTTCGTCGGTCTCGACAACTACCGACGCGCCCTGGAGGACCCGCAGTTCTGGTCCGGGCTCGGCAGGGTCACGCTCTTCCTCGCCGTCCAGGTACCCGTCATGCTCGGCATCTCCCTGCTCGTGGCGCTCGCGCTGGACAGCGGCCGCCTCTACGGCAAGAGCTTCTTCCGCATCTCGGTCTTCCTCCCCTACGCCGTGCCCGCCGTCGTCGCCACCCTGATGTGGGGCTTCATGTACGGCACCCGCTTCGGACTCCTGGGGGACGTCAACGACGCCCTCGGCACCGCGCTCCCGGACCCGCTCTCCCCGGACCTGGTCCTCGCCTCGATCGGGAACATCGTCACCTGGGAGTTCGTGGGCTACAACATGCTCATCTTCTACTCCGCGCTCCGGGTGATCCCCCATTCCCTCTACGAGGCCGCCGAGATCGACGGGGCCGGCCAGATCCGGGTCGTCACCGCGATCAAACTGCCCGCGATCCGGGGAGCGCTGGTCGTCGCGACGATCTTCTCGGTCATCGGCAGCTTCCAGCTCTTCAACGAGCCGAGCATCCTGCAGAACCTCGCCCCCAACGCGATCACCACGTACTTCACGCCGAACCTCTACACCTACTCGCTGGCCTTCTCCGGCGGGCAGCACAACTACGCCGCGACGGTCGCCATCGTGATGGGCCTGGTCACCATGGTCATCGCCTACGCGGTCCAACTGCGCGGCATGCGGAAGGGAGCGTGAACGATGGGAAGCCCCACCACGGCCGCGTCCGGCACCACCGAGAAGCGCGCCTCCCGCGGCACGCCGCGGCTGCGGACCCAGACCCCGTGCCCTGCGGAGCACGGCCCGCGCCGCACCCGCCGCAGTGTCCTGCTCACCGTCCTCACCGGACTGGTCCTGCTCTACAGCCTGGTGCCGCTGCTCTGGCTGCTGATCAGCGCCACGAAGACCCAGGAGGGCCTGTCCGGCTCCTTCGGCCTCTGGTTCAGCGACGACTTCGCGCTCCGGGACAACATCGTCCAGACCTTCACCTACGACGACGGTGTCTTCACCCGGTGGCTGCTCAACACCCTGCTGTACGTGGTCGTCGGCGCCGGAGGGGCCACGTTCCTGGCCGTGCTCGGCGGCTACGCGCTGGCCAAGTTCGCGTTCCCCGGCAAACGGGCGGTGTTCGCCGTGGTCATCGGCGCGGTCGCCGTTCCGGGCACGGCCCTGGCGGTGCCCACCTTCCTGATGTTCAGCAAGCTGGGCCTGACCGACACCCCCTGGGCAGTGATCATCCCCTCGCTCATCTCACCGTTCGGCCTCTACCTCATGTGGGTCTTCGCCACCGAGGCGATCCCCACCGAACTGATGGAAGCCGCCCGCATCGACGGCGCGAGCGAGGCGCGCGTCTTCTTCCAAGTGGGCATGCCCCTGCTGGCACCCGGCCTCGTCACCGTGCTGCTGTTCACGATGGTCGCCACCTGGAACAACTTCTTCCTGCCACTGATCATGATCAAGGACCCGGACTGGTACCCCCTGACCCTGGGCCTCAACGCATGGAACGCCCAGGCGGCGACGGCCGGCGGCGAAGCCGTCTTCCACCTCGTGATCACGGGATCGCTGATCACGATCCTGCCCCTCATCGCCGCGTTCCTGCTGCTGCAGAAGTACTGGAGGTCCGGCCTCGCCGCAGGAAGCGTCAAGGAATAGCCGGCCCCTCTCGCCGCCGTCCCGCACGCCCCACCCTCACCGCCCGCCGTTTCGGACCACGACGAAATGGAAGACCCTCATGTCCCTGAAGACCCGCCGCGCCCTGAGCGGCACCGGCCTCCTCTGCGCCCTCGCCCTGCTGGCCACTGCCTGCGGCGGCTCGTCCGACACCTCGTCCGCCCCGAAGAACATGTCGGAGAAGGACATCGATGCGGCCCTGGAGAAGGGCGGCACGATCACGGTCTGGGCCTGGGAGCCCACGCTGAGGTCGGTCGCCGCCGACTTCCGGAAGAAGTACCCGAAGGTCAAGGTCGAGCTCGTCAACCCCGGCACGTCCAATGACGCGTACACCGCCCTGAGCAACGCCGTCTCGGCGGGCAAGGGCGTGCCCGACGTCGCCCAGATCGAGTACTTCGCCCTGGGCCAGTACACCCTGGGCAAGTCCCTCACCGACCTGTCCCCCTTCGGTGCCGGGGACCTGGCGGACAAGTACACCCCCGGCCCTTGGAACGCCGTCGCCTCCGAACAGGGCGTCCACGGCCTGCCCATGGACTCCGGGCCGATGGCGCTCTTCTACAACAAGAAGGTCTTCGACAAGCACGGCATCGAGGTGCCGACCACCTGGGACGAGTACGTCGAAGCCGGCCGCAAGCTCCACAAGGCCGACCCCGACGTCTACATCGCCAACGACACCGGTGACGCCGGGATGACCTCGAGCATGCTGTGGCAGGCCGGTTCCCGCCTCTTCAAGGCCGACGGGAGCGACATCACCGTCGACTTCTCCGAGCAGACCACCGCCGCCTACACCGAGACCTGGCAGAAGCTGATCTCCGAGGATCTCGTCGCCCCCATCACCGGCTGGACGGACGAGTGGTACCAGGGCCTGGGCGACGGCACCATCGCCACCCTGGTCTCCGCCGCCTGGATGCCCGCCAACTTCGCCTCCGGCGTCAAGGGAGCCTCCGGCGACTGGCGCGTCGCCCCGCTGCCCCAGTGGACCGCGGGCGGCAGGGCGAGCGCCGAGAACGGCGGCAGCTCGCTCGTCCTGCCGGAGGCAGGCAGGAACGAGGCGCTGGCCTACGCCTTCGTCCGGTACGCCAACGCCGGAGAGGGAGTCCAGACCCGCCTCGCGGAGGGCGCGTTCCCCGCCACCAGGGCGGAGCTGGAGTCGGAGGACTTCCGGAACACCGAGTTCGAGTACTTCGGCGGCCAGCAGGCCAACAAGATCTTCGCCGAGTCCGCCGCCATGGTCCCCGACGACTGGAACTACCTCCCGTACCAGGCGTACGCCAACTCGGTCTTCAACGACACCGCGGGCCAGGCGTACGTCTCCGGCACCACCCTGGCGGAGGGGCTCCGGAACTGGGAGAAGGCCATCGTCAAGTACGGCACCGAGCAGGGCTTCAGCGTCAACAAGTGAGCGCGCCGGCGGACCGGCCCCAGCACACCACCCGCCCCCGCGGGCGCACCGGAAGGACCACCATGATCAGTACCCTCCTGTCCCAGCTGCGTCCCGGGCCGGACGGTGACGCCGGCCGCCGGATCGCCTACGGCGCCGACTACAACCCCGACCAGTGGCCGCGCGAGGTGTGGGACGAGGATGTCCGGCTGATGCGCGAGGCCGGCGTCAACATCGTCTCCCTGGCGATCTTCTCCTGGGCCCGGGTCCAGCCGGCCGAGGACCGGTGGGACTTCGGCTGGCTCGACGAGGTCATGGACCTGCTGCACGCCCATGGAATCGGCGTCGATCTGGCCACCGCCACCGCGTCCCCGCCCCCCTGGCTCACCACGGCCCATCCCGAGGTCCTGCCCGTCACCGCCTCCGGCGAGACGCTGTGGCCGGGCGCGCGCCAGCACTGGCGCCCCACCTCGCCCGTCTTCCGCACCCACGCGCTGCGCCTGGTGACGGCGCTCGCGACGCGCTACGCGGACCACCCCGCCCTGGTCGCCTGGCACATCTCCAACGAACTCGGCTGCCACAACGTCCACGACTACTCCGACGACGCCGCCCGCGCCTTCCGGGACTGGCTCCGCGGCCGCTACGAAACCCTCGACCACCTCAACACGGCCTGGGGCACCGCCTTCTGGTCGCAGCGCTACAGCGACTGGGAGCAGATCCTGCCGCCCCGGCTCGCCGCGTCCCACCCCAACCCGACGCAGCAGCTGGACTTCAAGCGCTTCTCCTCGGACGCGCTGAAGGACCATCTGCGTGCCGAACGCGACGTCCTGCGCCGACTCACCCCCCATGTGCCGGTCACCACCAACTTCATGGTGATGCCCGGTGTCAAGGGCATGAACTACGCGGACTGGGCCGACGAGATCGACTTCGTCTCCAACGACCATTACGTCCATCCGGGCCCGCAGGCGCGGGACGAGCTGTCCTTCTCCGCCAACCTCACCAGCGGCATCTCCGGCGGCCGCCCCTGGTTCCTGATGGAGCACTCCACCAGCGCGGTCAACTGGCAGCCGGTCAATCTGCCCAAGAAGGACGGGGAGCTCGTTCGAGACTCCCTGCTGCACGTGGCCCACGGCGCCGACGCCGTCTGCTTCTTCCAGTGGCGCCAGTCCGCCGCAGGCGCGGAGAAGTACCACTCCGCGATGGTCCCGCACGCCGGAGCCGACAGCGACGTCTTCCGCTCCGTCGCACGGCTCGGCAGGACCCTCGGCGAACTGGCGCCGGTCGCCGGTTCCGTGCGGGAGCCGGCGCGGGCCGCGATCCTCTTCGACTGGGAGTCGTGGTGGGCGAGTGAACAGGACTCCCACCCCACCTCCCGGCTCGACTACCACCGGGAGGCCCTCGACTGGTACTCCGCACTCCTCGACCTCGGCATCCGCGCCGACGTCGTCCCAGCGGACACCGGTCTCGACCGGTACCGGCTCGTCGTCGCACCGGTCCTGCACATGATCCCCGCGACGCTGGCCAAGCGGCTCACCCGGTACGCCGAGAACGGCGGCCATCTCGTCACCACCTATTTCTCGGGCATCGTCGACGAGAACGACCACGTCTGGCTCGGCGGCTACCCCGGTGCCCTGCGGGACCTCCTCGGCGTCCGCGCGGAGGAGTTCGGCCCGCTGCCCGACGGGTCGAGCGTCCCCCTGGACGACGGCACCACCGGCACCCTGTGGACCGACCGCCTCACCGTCACCGACCCCGGCACCGAGGTGCTCGCCCGGTACGCGGCCGGCGAGCAGGCCGGCCGCCCGGCCGTCACCCGCCGGAGCACCGGCACCGGTTCGGCCGGCTACGTCTCCACCCGCCTCGGCCGGAACGGACTCACCAAGCTGCTGCCACGGCTGCTCGCCGCCGCCGGAGTGGAGAGCGAGCTGCCCGAGGAGGCCCGCGGCCGAGTCGAACCGACCGTGCGCACCGCCGCCGGCAGCCGCTACCTCTTCCTGGTCAACCGCACCGACGACCGGGTGACCGTGCCGGGCCTGGCCGGCGAAGTGCTCGTCGGTGAAGCCGCCGCGCCCGGCGCGCTCGTGGTGGCCCCGCGTGGAGTGACCGTACTGCGCCAGCCCGCCACCTGAGCCGCCCCAGCCATCCGTCGAAGGCACACCACCCACGTCACGGGAGCACTGAATGGCATGCCGCAGCCGCGCACAACGGTTCCTGGCCGTCCTCGGTGCCACCGCCCTGACCGCCGTCGCCCTGACGGCCGCACCACCGCCCCGGGCGCAGGCGGACGCGGCCGTCACCGTCCGGCCCGACCCCTCCTACCAGCAGCCCGCCTTCCAAGGCTGGGGAACCAGCCTCGTGTGGTTCGCCAACGCCACCGGCGGCTACCCGGACGAGATACGTGACGCACTGGCCGAGCGGCTCTTCGGGGACGACGGCCTCGCCCTGAACATCGCCCGCTACAACATCGGCGGCGGCAACGCCCCCGACGTCGAGGACTATCTGCGGCCCGGGGGAGCGGTGCCGGGCTGGTGGCGCGCTCCGGACGGCACCACCCGCGAGGACACCGGCTGGTGGAGTGCCGACGACCCCGCCGACTGTAACCCGGACGCCGATCAGGCACAGCGCTGGTGGGTCGACCGCATCAAGAGCGAGGTCGATCACTGGGAGACGTTCAGCAACTCGCCGCCGTGGTTCATGACGAACAGCGGCTATGTGTCAGGCGGGTTCGACCCCGCCGCCGACCAGCTTCGCGCCGACTCCGTCGACGACTTCGCCGCCTATCTGGCGGGTGCGACCGAACGGCTGGAGGAGGCCCACGGCATCGAGGTCGACACGCTCGACCCCTTCAACGAGCCCAACACGAGCTGGGGCACCCGCCCGGGCCCCGACGGGGAACCGGTCGGCGGCCGGCAGGAGGGCGCCCACATGGGCCCCGCACTCCAGCAGCAGGTACTGCGCGCCCTGGCACCGGCATTGCGGAAGTCCGCCACGGACGCGCGGATCTCGGCCATGGACGAGACCAACCCCACCACCTTCGCCCGCAACTGGTCCTCCTACCCGCAGGAGGTGCGCGACCTCGTGCGGCAGATGAACGTCCACACCTACGGCACAGGCGGCCGCACCACGGTCCGCGACCTGGCCAAGGCGGCGGACAAGCCGCTGTGGATGAGCGAGGTCGGGGGCGACTGGGGCGACGGGCAGGACTTCGAGGACATGTCACCCGGCCTCGGACTCGCCCGGCACATCGTGGACGACCTCCGCGAACTGGAACCGCGTGCCTGGGTGTTCTGGCAGCCCGTCGAGGACTACGACAACATGGCGCCGGGCGGCGAGTCCGAGAGGGGCGGCAACTGGGGAAGCATCCAGCTGCCCTTCGACTGCACCGCGGCGGACACTCTGGAAAGCTGCCCGATCCGCACCAACACCAAGTTCGACACCGCCCGCAACTTCACCCACTACATCAAGCCCGGCGACCGGCTGGTCAAGGTCGACGACACCTCCAGCGCCGCCGCCGTCAGCAGGCGGGGCCACGCAGCCACCGTCGTCCACGTCAACGAGGCGACCAGCCCGCGCACCGTGACCGTCGACCTGTCGAAGTTCGGCCGGGTCGAGCACGACGCCACCGTCACACCCGTCGTCACCAGCGCCGGGGGGAAGCTCGTGCGGCACGACGCCGTACCCGTCTCCGGCCGGAGCGCCTCCTTCACCGTGCCGGCGGAATCCGTGACCACCTTCCTGGTCCGCGGTGTGTCCGGTGTCGCCGAGGACGCCCCGCTGGTCCGCCGGGGCCACACCTATCTGCTGACCGGCACCCAGAGCGGCAAGGCGCTCACCGTCGCAGAGGACGGAACCCGGCTCGTCATCGCCACCACCGGCCAGGATCCGGCCGCCTCCGGGCAGCACTGGCGGCTGAGGCCGGCCACCGGGGGCAACGGCAACCGGAAGCAGTACGTCCTCACGGATGCGGTGGAGGGCGAGCGGCTCGCCGAGCGGGACGGAGCACCCGTCCTCGAGCCCGACCGCGGCCGCCGCGACCGGGCAGCCCGATGGATCATGTCGACCACCGGTGACGGCACCTGGACGCTGGTCAACGCGGCCTCCGGCCGTCTGCTCGAGGTCTCCGGCCAGGCGACGCACGACGGGGCGGCCGTCACCGTATGGCCGCCCAACTCCGGCGCCAACCAGCGCTGGACGGTGACCGACGTGGGTTGACGTACGGCTGAGCGAGTCCGGGCCGCAGTCTCGATACGGAGAGGCTGCGGCCCGCCCGCATGCCCGAACGGAGGCACCGGTCGAGGACCGCAACCGCACCGGGCCCGCGGTTCCGCCCTCCGTATTCGTGCTGACGTGCGATGCCCCATACCGGAGGGGGACGAACGGCGGGGAACTTCGGCAACTGCCCGTCCGACGCCCTCTCACCGAGACTACCGTGTGTGGCCAGTGATCGACGGTGGGTACTCGTCCGTGTGCCCGGAGTCCGCCGTGACGTCATGCCGACCGGACGTCGGCCGGACGCCGACCGACAGCACTGCACCGATCCCTGGGGCCCACGTACCGAGGACGCTGATGTCTCAACTACGCGCACCCGCCGCGCGGTCAGACCGCCGAGAGGGCGGACGTCACGGCCGGCCGGGCGCCCGCGCCCTGGCGGCCGCGGGCCGGACGCCGTCCGAGGCGCCGTCGGAAACCCGGGTACGGCACCGGCTGCTGCGTACCGCCGTCCTGCCGACCGTGGTCGCCGCCCTCAGCGGCGTGATCGCCGTCGCCGTCACGGTGCGTGCCGCCACCCCGGAACCGTCCGCCGGCCTGTGGGTGGCGCTGACCGCCCTGGCCGCGCTCGCCCTGGCCGCCGTGGCCGTCGCCGCACGCGGCGCCGACCGCACGGCCAGATCAGTGCTCGACCGCTGCACGGAGCTGCGCCGCACCACCGCCCGTGCCCAGAACGACCTGCGTACCGCCGTCGACAAACTCCGGCGGGGAGAGGGCCCACCACCCCGCCCCGCGCTCCCACAGGGGGCACCGGGCGGCGGGGACGCGTTCGACCTGCTCGCACAGGAGCTGGTGCGCTCGCACGACACCGCGCTGACGGCCGTGGTGCAGGCGTCCCGGCTCTCCAGCAGCGTGGGCAACGAACAGAAGGTCGAGGTCTTCGTCAATCTGGCCCGCAGGCTCCAGTCCCTGGTGCACCGCGAGATCCAGCTCCTCGACGAGCTGGAGAACGAGGTCGAGGACCCGGAGCTGCTCAAAGGGCTCTTCCATGTCGACCACCTCGCCACCCGGATCCGCAGGCACGCGGAGAACCTCGCGGTCCTCGGCGGCGCCACCTCCCGACGGCAGTGGTCCAACCCGGTCGCCATGACGGAGGTGCTCAGGTCGGCGATCGCCGAGGTCGAGCAGTACCCCAGGGTCAAGCTCGTGCCGCCGATCGACGGCACACTGCGCGGACACGCGGTCGCCGACGTGATCCACCTCTTGGCGGAACTCGTCGAGAACGCCACACTCTTCTCCGCCCCCCACACCCAGGTCCTGCTGCGCGCCCAGCACGTCACCGCCGGACTCGCCGTCGAGGTCGAGGACCGGGGCCTGGGCATGCCACCGTCCGAGCAGGACAAAATGAACGCCCTGCTCACCGACCCCGACCAGGTCAACGTCGCCCATCTGCTGCAGGACGGCAGGATCGGCCTGTTCGTCGTCTCCGCGCTCGCCCGCCGCCACGGCATCGCCGTACGGCTCCAGCCGAACATCTACGGAGGCGTCCAGGCCGTACTCGTCCTGCCGCACGGTCTGCTCGGTGCAGACCGGGAAGGGGCGGGACAGACCGGGAGCGCAGCACCCGAAGCGCCCGCCGTCGGACCCGGCGCCGCGACCGGGTCACCGCCCTCACCCCTGTCCGCGCAGTCGGACCGGTCCGACCCGCCCCGCACCCTGCCGGCGCAGAGCGAACCGGTCGGCTCCGGCGTCGCCGCCGAGCCGCTGCCCGCACGGGGCGAGCACCCCGACCGCCCGTACTCCGGAGCGGCCCGCCCCGACCACCCGCCGCCCGCCCCTGCCCCTGCTGCCGAGCCCGAGCAGGTCCGTGGCGCACCGCAAGGACCCGCCCCGCAGGTCGTCCGCGGCACCATGGGCCGCCCCCAACTGCCCAGGCGCCGCAGCCAGGAGCACCTCGTCCCGCAGTTGCGGGACACCCCCGGCCCGCGCACGGACGACGAGCCCGCCCTGCACGACCCCGGTCTGATGGCGGCCTTCCAGCGGGGTATCGGCCTCGCCGAGGCCCGGCCGGCGCGTGGGACGGAGCACTTCGGCCAGACCGATGCCCCGCACCAGGACCACACCACCAAGGAGTAACGCACCATGGCGAGCGATGTGCCGACCGGCCGTGTCCCGGACCTCGACTGGCTGTTGAGCGGCCTGGTCCAGCGCGTCCCGTACACCCGCAACGCGGTACTGCTCTCCTCCGACGGGCTGGTGAAATCGGTTCACGGCCTGGACAGCGACAGCGCCGACCACATGGCCGCCCTGGCCTGCGGCCTCCACTCACTGGGCCGCAGTGCCGGAGCGCGCTTCGGCGACGGCGGAGAGGTGCGCCAGGTCGTGGTCGAGCTCGACTCCACCCTGCTGTTCGTCTCGACGGCCGGCTCCGGCTCCTGCCTTGCCGTGCTCGCGGGACGCGAGGCCGACGCCGCGGTACTCGGCTACGAGATGGCCATGCTGGTCAAGAGCGTGCGCCCGTATCTCGTCACCCCCGTGAGACGGTCCGCCGGAGCACCGGGCGTCGCGGGCCGGTGACCATGCCCTCGCCGAAGGACGGGCCGCTGCTGGACGACGCGGCGGGCCGGCTGATCCGTCCGTACACGGTGAGCGGCGGGCGCACCCGTCCGAGCGCCGCACTGGACCTGCTCTCCATGGTGATGGCGACCGGCGCGGCGCCTCAGGTGCACCTCGGACCCGAGCACACCATGGCCCTCGGCCTGTGCCGCGGGCCCACGTCGGTCGCCGAGATCTCCGCGCACCTACGGCTTCCGGCCGTCGTCACCAAGGTGCTCCTCTCCGACCTGGTCGACTGCGGCGCCGTCACGGCGCGGGCGCCGCGCAGCCACGACACACCCACGGACCGTTCACTGCTGGAGGCGGTGCTCGATGGCCTACGACGACGGCTCTGACACCTACGGCGCCGGGAGCGACGACCGGTTCCCCACCGCACTCAAGGTCCTGATCGCGGGGGGCTTCGGGGTGGGCAAGACGACCTTCGTCGGAGCGGTCAGCGAGATCGACCCGCTCAGTACCGAGGAACTGCTCACCCGGGCCGGCGCGGCGACCGACAGTCTCGACGGCGTCGAGGCCAAGACGACCACCACCGTCGCCATGGACTTCGGCCGGATCACCCTCGACGCCCGCCATGTGCTGTACCTCTTCGGCACGCCCGGGCAGGAGCGCTTCTGGTTCATGTGGGACGAGCTGTCGGAGGGTGCCCTCGGCGCGGTGGTGCTCGCTGACACCCGAAGGCTGGAGGACTCGTTCTCCGCCGTCGACTTCTTCGAGCGTCGAGGTATCGGATTCGTCGTCGCCGTCAACGAGTTCGACGGTGCCCACCGCTACGAACCGCACGAGGTGCGGGCGGCGATCGACCTCATGCCGGAGGTTCCGGTCGTGCTGTGCGACGCACGGATCGCGAGTTCCGGCATCGGCACCCTGGTCACCCTGGTCCGGCATCTGCTCGCCACCACCGCCGTCGTGCCGGGCCCGGCACCGAGCTATGGAGCACCGACATGACATACGACCCCATCGGCCATCTGCTGCTGACGCCGGTCGACCGCGAAGCACCCGCCCGGGTCCAGCGCCTGCGCCGGCTCGGCTTCGGCGACCGCCCCGACGCGGCCTTCGACGACTTCGCGCGCAAAGTCGCCGAGGTGACCCGAGCTCCGTACTCGATGGTCAACTTCATCGACGAGAACCGCCAGTTCTTCGCCGGGCTGCACACCCCGTCGGGGACCCGCCGCGGGACCGGCCCGGGCACCGCGCCGGGGGGCGGCGAGGTCAGCCGGTTCATGGCGCGCGACCACGGCTACTGCCCCCATGTGGTGGTGCGCCGCAAGGCGCTGGTCCTGGAGGACGTGTGCGACTACCCGCGCTTCGCGGGCAATCCGGTCGTCGACGCGATCGGCATCCGCTCCTACCTCGGGGCGCCGCTGATCGACCGGACGGGCATCGCGCTGGGCACCATCTGCGTGGTCGACACCGAGCCGAGGCCCTGGGGGAGGGCCGGGCTCGAGACGATCAAGTCGCTCGCGGCGGAACTGATCGAGCAGATCCACCGCCGGGAGGACGGCGGCATCTGACACGACCCCGAGGGCCGCCTGTGCCGTGCCTGGCGGATGGTTCTGGCGGTGGTCGGAGCTCCGGCGCACCGCGGCTCTGGTCGGCGCGCCCGGCCTCCGCAGGGCTCGCTTCTGTTTCACCCGCGCCCTCGACGTGCACGCGCGGTGCGCACGGACGCCGGCGGGCGTTGTCGGTGGCGGCGCTTACGGTGGTGCCATGGCCACCGCCGACGACGTACGCAGGATCGCGCTCGCGCTTCCGGGGGCGATCGAGAAGCTCGCCTGGGGCATGCCCACCTTCCGGCTGGAGGAGCGCGGCCGGATCTTCGCGTCGCTGGGCGACGACGACCGCGAGATGGGTGTGAAGTGCCCGAAGGAGGACCGCGCAGAGCTGATCGCCGCCGAGCCCGGCAAGTTCTTCCTCCGCGCAGGACACGACGACCACTACGCGTGGTTGCGTGTGCGCCTCGAAGCACTGGAGGACGACGACGAGCTGCGGGCGATCCTGCTCGATTCGTGGCGCCAGGCCGCTCCCCGCAGACTGCTCGACGCACACCCGGAGCTGGCGCCGCCCCAGCAGTGATCCGCCGGTGCGGGGCCCCGCCGGGCCGGATGGCCGCGCGGGCGGTGCCACGGTCGGGTGAGTGCGCCCCCGGCGCAAGCGCTACCCGCGGCGGACCGGGTACGGATGGCGGCGCCGTTCCACGACGCCGGGAGGACCCCGACCCATGCCCGTCACCAAGAGCGCCGGGAGCACGCTGGCCGCGGCGGTGTGCGCCGCACTGCTTCTGACCGGATGTACGGACGCCTCATCCGTATCGCCCGCACCACCCGTGCCGAAAGCGCCCGGGAAGAGTTCCGTCGGTCACGCCGGCCCCGGCCACCAGAAGCCGTCGGCCCGTCACATCCCCGGCCTCGGACCCGACTTCCGCTCCCGTATCCCCGGCGGAACCCGCCAGGTCCTGGTCGTGTCCGGCGGGACGGCCGACACCAACGTCGCGGAGACCGCGCTCTACGAAAGCGACACGGGACGGGACTGGCGGCGCGTCGCCGGTCCCTGGCCCGCCCACAACGCCCTGCGGGGCTGGACCCATGACCACCACGCCGGCGACCTGCGCACTCCCATCGGGGTCTACGGGCTCGGCGACGCCGGCGGCCTCGAACCGGATCCCGGCACCCGGCTGCCGTACGACCAGGACGAGGAGTTCGTCGCCCCGGGGACGGGTTTTCTCGGAGAACCCCTCGAAGGTTCCTTCGACCATGTGGTCGCCATCGACTACAACCGGGTCCCGGGGACCAGTCCGCTGGACAAGGAGCGGCCGCTCGGCCCGGAGAAGGGCAGCGGGCTGTGGATCCACGTGGATCACGAAGGACCTACCCAGGGGTGCATCTCGCTGCCGAGGGAGCGGATGCGTGAACTGCTGCGGCTGCTCGATCCGGACAAGCATCCGGTCGTCGTGATGGGGCCCGCCCCGGAGCTCCGGAAGTGACCGACCGGCACCTCCGGCCACCTCTCCTTCTCGTTCCTTCGCCCCTGCCCCTGCCCCCGTTCCCGTTCCTGTTCCTGTTCCGGCTCTGCCCCTGCTTCGGCTCCGGCTCTGCCCCTGCTCTGCCTCCGACGCCTCCGCCCGCGTCACAGGAACGCGGAGACACGCGCCCGCAGGGACGCCGGGTCCAGGCCGTGCGCGGCCAGGTGCTCGTCGACGGTGCCGTAACGCCGCAGCTCCCGCCGTGGCACCCCGATCCCCAGCACCCGGTGCGGTACGTCCGCCAGGGCGTCGTTCGCGGCCGTGGTCGACGTGCCCTCCAGGTACGGTTCGACGATCACCACGTCGGCCCGGCCGCCCGCGGCGGCGCGGACGGCGGCCCGGTCGTAGGGGCGCACGGTCGTCGCGTACAGCACGGTCACGTCGAGTCCCTCGGTCGCCGCGAGCACGTTGTCCAGCATCGGTCCGACCGCGATCACGACCCCGCCACGCCCTTCGCGGACGGTGAGGAACCGGTCGCCCGTGACCGGCCGGGCCTCGCCGTTGCTCTGCAGCGACAGGCGCACGTACACCCGGTCGTCGCCGGCGGCCGCGTGTCGCAGCAGCGCCTCTGCTTCGTCCGGATGGCCGGGCACATGGACCGTCCACCCGTCCAGGGTGTCCAGCAAGGCCACGTCCCCCGGTGACATGTGCGTGAAGCCGCCGGCCGGCCAGTCATAGGAGGCGCCGGCGCTCACCAGCACCCCGCCGATGTCCTGGTGGCCGAAGTCGAGCTTCACCTGCTCGAACGGCCGCTCGACGAGAAAGCTGGCGAACGTGTGCATGATCGGACGCATTCCCGTGAGGGCGATGCCGCCGCCGGCGCCGATCAGAAGCTGCTCGCGGATGCCGACGTTGACCACGCGGTCCGGATGGCGCCGCTGCGCCTGCTCGAAACCGGCGGTGCTGATGTCGGCGAGTACGAGGGCGAGGCGGGGGTCCTCGTCGAGCAGGCGGGAGGCGGTCGCGATGAATCGGTCACGCATGGTGTCCATGGTCGGAAGTCTCCTGGGTGGGGCCGTGATGAAGGGCGCGATGGGCGGTTGGGCGACGGACGGTCACCGGGGCGGGTAGCGGGGACGAAGGAGAAGCGGGACGAAGGAGTGGTCAGGCGCCCTTGGGCTCGACACGGGCGACGACCGCCCGCGGCCGACCCGGATGGGGCGCCGTGAACGCGGCGTACAGCGCGTCGTGGTCCCTGCCGTCGACCGTCTGCGCCGACCAGCCGGCCGCCTCGAAGCGGGATGCGATGCCGCCGGGCCAGCCGTGGGTCGCGGACGAGTTGTCGACGACGAGCGTGTGCAGCTGCTCGAGCCCGGCCGGTCCTGCGTAGGCGATGGCCTCGTGGTTGCTTCCCTCGTCCAGTTCGGCGTCGCCGATCAGAACCCAGACCCGCGGGTCCGCCAGCCCCTGGGCGCGCAGGCCCAGGACGGAGCCGACGGCCAGCGGCAGGCCGTGGCCGAGCGAGCCGCTGCCGATCTCGGTGCCGGGCACGAGAACCCGGTCGGGGTGGTGGCCGAGCGGCGAGTCGTACGAGCCGAAGCCGGTCAGCCACTCCTCCGGGAAGAAGCCCTTGGCGGCGAGGACCGCGTAGTACGCCATGGGCCCGTGCCCCTTGGACAGCAGGAACCGGTCCCGGTCCAGGGCTTCGGCGGTTGCCGGCGTCACCCGCAGGACGCGGTCGTACAGGACCCAGAGCGCGTCCATCGTGGAGGTGGCTGCCGGCCCGTGCTTCTCGTCGCCGGTCATCAGGGACATGAGCCGGTCGAGATCGCCGAAGCCGGTGCGGCCGAGGGGTCGGACGGACGCGGTGGATGCGGTCGTGGACGCGATGGTGGATGCCGTGGTCGTCATGTCCACCACCGTGCAACCTCAAGTTTGCTTGAGGTCAAGAGTGTCGGTCCGCGCATACGGGTTCGTGACCAGCGGTCCGAGTGCTGTATTCTTCTCGTGCGCGTTCGGCCGGGGGAAACCCCAGGTCAGCGGGCATCGGGACGTGGCGCAGCTTGGTAGCGCACTTGACTGGGGGTCAAGGGGTCGCAGGTTCAAATCCTGTCGTCCCGACTTGAAAGAGTCGCAGGTCAGGGGCCGTTTCAGAGCAATCTGAAACGGCCCCTTGATCATTTTCGGCCCAGGCGGAGACCAGTCCGTCTCGACCTGTCGGCAGGTGCCTACGGCGGCTCGGCAGGGACCGCGGGGCGTGGAGCGCGTCGAGGCGTCACACGAGCGTGTGGCATCTCCCTCCTGCGCGGGTTCGGCCCCGGCCGCTCGACGGCCGCGGGCCGCGGGACGACCGTACGGATGCGAGGCGCCGTGGACGGCGGCGGGCGGGCGGATGGGAAATCGGGTGTGGCGTGGCCTCTCCACGGAGGGCCGCGGTGTCGGCCCGGCTCCCCTGGATGCGGATGCGGATGCGCCGGCGAGGACGGGGCCCCGCCTGGATGCCGCCGCCGTCCGCTGGGCCGCGGTTTCCGAAGGCGGGGAGCCTCTTTGGCGCCGGGGCTCCCACCGCCAGGCAGTGCCGTCCAAATGTCACGCCCGCTTCGGGAGTGAGGCAAGGCGACGGCAGTTTCGTAGGCGGACCGAGTGGCGGGCGACCACTGCCCACCTCCGCCGCACGCTTCAGGCGTCCGCGAGCAGGGGGTCGTACGGAGTGCTCGTGCGGCGCGCGGACATGAAGGAGAGGAAGTCGCCCACGAAGGCGCTCCGGCCGTAGGCCCCGTGGGTGGTGGTGAGGTCGCGGTGGAACGCGGTGCGGAAGAGGGTCCGGTACTCGTCCGCGTCGATGGTCCCGTTGCCGTCCTTGTCGGTCGCGTCGAAGAGCACCTCCGCGACACGGATGAGCGCGGGTCCGGCGAGGGAGGGGACGGCGGTGGCGTACTCATCGGCGCTGATGCGGCCGTCACCGTCCGTGTCGAGCGCGGCCTGGAGTTCGCGCCACCAGGCGGCGAAGGCATCGTAGAGCCGGGTCTCGTCAGGTTCGTCGAGGTCGAGACGGGTGGAGAGTTCGCGGGCCATGGCGGCGAGGTCGGGCCAGTCGAGGTGGCCGTCGCCGGTCTGGTCCAGCACCTGCCGGAAGAACTCCTCCGCCGAGCGCCGCGACTCCCCCGTACCCGCCGAGGGCGCGGAGTCAGGGCCGGAGCCGCCGCCCAGCGGGCCGAGGAGCCGGAGCAGGGCTGATGCCCGCTTCATGTGGCCGCGCAGTGCGGCCACGGTCCGAGCGCGGGGGTCGTCGCTCCCGGGCGAGAGCGAGAGGAGTTCGATGACGCTCTCGGCGTTGAGCCAGCCCTCGGGCAGGAAGCGGCCAAGCCCGGCGGCAAGGTAGGCACCCTGCATGAGCGACTGAGTGCCGGGCATCTCCGGCAGACCGGCACGCCGCCGGTACGGCTCGGGGAGCGAGGCGACGGTGATCGCGCCGAGGAGAGGACCGGCGACGGCCCGGCCCGCCGCCCACAGGGTGGGCGCGCCGTCGAGCAGTGCAGGGGCGGGCAGGTGGTCGAAGAGCCGGAAGAGGATGACGCGGGCCGCCTCGGTGTTCTCCAGTTCGTTCTCGACGACCCGGTCGAAGTACCGCCAGAAGTCGTGGAGGTCTTCGGGGAGTTCCCCGGCATCACCGTCGAGGGCGGCCAGGTACGCGCGGTACTCGGCGTACATGCGCTCCATCGTGTCCTGGTCGAGCGGCTGGCCGCTCAGCCGGCACATGGTGACGGCGCTCTCGAAGAGGGTGGCCACCACCCAGGCACGGGTCGCGCGGTCCGTCGCGTCATAGGCCCGGCCGCGGGAGTCGGAGCCGCTGATGCGGGCGTGCAGCCGGTTGAGCCGCGCCGCCTCCCTTTCGCGTACCGCGGGGTCGGCTCCGACCATGCGCCGCATGCTGAGGAAAGTGTTGCGGAGCCTGCGCCAGGGGTGTGTCACAAAGGTGGAGTTGTCGATGAGTGCGGCACCGATCTGCGGGTGGGCCGCTTCCAGCACGGTCGCGCGGATCAGGGCGAGCGCCCAGCGAGGGTCGTCGAAGAACGCGTGGAGCTGCGAGTCCGGCCCGAACAGGGCCTGCCCGTCCACGGGTCCCGGGGCGTCCTTGCGGGGTGCGCCGGTCGGTCCGGTCGTCATCGTGGGTCTCCGTTCGTCTGGGTGGGCACGCCACCGAAGCGGCGGTCGCGGCGTCGGTAGGCGTGCAGACAGGCAAGGAAGTCGGAAGCGCGGAAGTCCGGCCAGAGCACCTCGGGGAAGACCCACTCGGCATAAGCGACCTTCCAGAGCATGAAGTTGGAGATGCGCTGCTCGCCGGAGGTGCGGATGACGAGGTCCACGTCGGGGGTGTCGGGGAACGGCAGGTGCTCCGCGAAGAGCCCCTCGGTCACCTCGTCCGCGGACGTTCCGCTGCGGATCAGCGACCGGGCGGCCTCGACGATGTCCCGGCGCCCGCCGTGGTCGAAGGCGACGGTCAGCGTCATCCCGCGGTTGTCCGCGGTCAGGGTCGTCAGATCGTCGAAGTCCCGGACCAGTTCGCGGGGGATGCGCGGGTCGGAAACCCCGAGGAAGCGGCAGCGGATGCCGCGGGCGAGCAGCAGCGGCGCGTGCTTGCGTACGACTTGGCGGACCAGACGCATGAGGTAGTCGACCTCGACGCCGGGCCGGTTCCAGTTCTCCGTGGAGAAGGCGTACAGGCTGAGCCATTCCACGCCGGCGGACCGGGCCGCCTCGATGATGTCGATGACCGTGGTCTCGGCGGCCCGGTGGCCCGCCGTGCGCGGCAGGGAACGCCGCTCCGCCCATCGACCGTTGCCGTCCATCACGCACGCCACGTGCCGGGGGACCGCATGTGCTGCCCCGCCACCCTGCCGTCGCCCGCCCAGGGCGCCGTGGTCTGTCACGCGCGGTCCCACTCCACCCGTCGCACGACCGGTCCTGCCACGCTCGGTCACGCCCACCCCGCCTTGCCGCTGCAGCCTCCCCCGCCTCTGCCAACGGGCTGCGCCTGGCCGAATCCTGGCAGCAACGGGAGGCTCTGACGGGTCGATCCGAGAAGCGTCACCCTTGGCTCGTGTGTTCGAGTCCCTTCGCCGGGCGCCGGGCCTGTCGGAGAACGAGAGGCCGTCCGCCGGGCTCCACCCACCCGGTGCGGCAGGTGTCCGGGCGGGGTCGGGGACGAGCGGCTCTCGTCATGCCCGGAGGGCGGAGCCGTGGGTGCAACCACGGGGTAAAAGGCGCATTTCGCCCATATCGAACCGCTTGAACGATCGAAATTCCGTGCGGCTAGCATATGAGCACTGCCTAGCTCGAAAGATAAACCTGTGACTGTCAAAGACGACTCGTTCACCAACTGGAAGAACCGCGAGGAGATCGCGGAGTCAATGATCCCGATCATCGGGAAGCTGCACCGGGAGCGGGACGTCACGGTCCTGCTGCACAGCCGCTCCTTGGTGAACAAGTCGGTGGTCAGCATCCTCAAGACCCACCGATTCGCCCGGCAGATCGCCGGTGAGGAACTCTCGGTCACCGAGACGATGCCGTTCCTACAGGCCCTCGCCACGCTCGACCTCGGCCCCTCCCAGATCGACATCGGCATGCTCGCCGCGACCTACAGGGCCGACGACCGCGGCCTGTCGGTGGCGGAGTTCACCGCCCAGGCCGTCGCCAGCGCCACGGGCGACGACAGGATCGAGCGCCGTGAGCCGCGCGACGTCGTCCTCTACGGCTTCGGCCGCATCGGCCGCCTCGTCGCCCGCCTGCTCATCGAGAAGGCCGGCTCCGGCAACGGGCTGCGGCTGCGCGCCATCGTCGTCCGCCAGGGCGGTGACCAGGACATCGTCAAGCGCGCCTCGCTGCTGCGCCGCGACTCCATCCACGGGCAGTTCCAGGGCACCATCACCGTCGACGAGGCGAACAGCACGATCGTCGCCAACGGCAACGAGATCAAGGTGATCTACGCGGGCGACCCGTCGGAGGTCGACTACACGGCGTACGGCATCAAGGACGCCATCCTCATCGACAACACCGGCCGGTGGCGCGACCGCGAGGGCCTGTCGAAGCACCTGCGCCCCGGTATCGACAAGGTGGTCCTGACCGCCCCGGGCAAGGGCGACGTTCCCAACATCGTCCACGGCGTCAACCACGACACCATCAAGCCGGACGAGCAGATCCTGTCCTGCGCGTCCTGCACCACCAACGCGATCGTCCCGCCGCTGAAGGCGATGGCGGACGAGTACGGCGTCCTGCGCGGCCACGTGGAGACCGTCCACTCGTTCACCAACGACCAGAACCTGCTGGACAACTACCACAAGGCCGACCGCCGCGGCCGCTCTGCGCCGCTCAACATGGTCATCACCGAGACCGGCGCCGCCTCCGCCGTCGCCAAGGCACTGCCCGACCTCAAGGCGCCCATCACGGGCAGCTCGATCCGCGTCCCCGTGCCGGACGTCTCGATCGCGATCCTCAGCCTGCGGCTCGGCCGCGAGACCAGCCGCGACGAGGTGCTCGAACACCTCCGCGATGTGTCGCTGACCTCGCCGCTCAAGCGCCAGATCGACTTCACCACCGCCCCCGACGCGGTCTCGAGTGACTTCATCGGCTCGCGCCACGCCTCGATCGTCGACGCGGGCGCCACCAAGGTCGACGGTGACAACGCGATCCTCTACCTCTGGTACGACAACGAGTTCGGCTACTCGTGCCAGGTCATCCGGGTCGTCCAGTACGTCTCCGGGGTGGAGTACCCCACCTTCCCGGCCCCGGCGGTCTGATCCGCCGTCCGCGTGCGGTGTCCGGCCGCCCACCGCAGGTGGGCGGCCGGTGGCCGTACGGTCAGCCCCGGGCTCCCGACACCTCGATCTCGGCCCACACCTGCTTGCCGCCGCTGAGCGGCAGCGAGCCCCACGACTCGGTCGTGGCCTCGACGATCAGCAGGCCCCGGCCGCCCGTCGCCTCCCAGTCGACGTTCGCCGGTTTGACGGGGGAGCGGGGAGAGGTGTCGTTGACGGCGATCCGCAGCCGGTCCGACGACAGCGTCAGATCGAGGTCCACCTCTCCCTGGGTATGGGCGATGGCGTTGGTGACCAGCTCGGACACCACCAGCAGGGCTATGTCGATCTCGTCGGTCAGGCCCCACGAACGGAGGGTGCGCGCGGTGAAGCGGCGGGCGTGCAGCACGGCGTTGGTGAGCCGCCACACCGTCCAGTGCGTCCGCAGGGGACGCACGCGGGTCCCGTCGTAGCGCAGCAGCAGCACCGCGACGTCGTCGTCACGTCCGTTCACCGTGCCGAGGAGTTCGTCGGCTACCCGGCCGATGTCGGACGGGTCGGCCGCGCCGAGGGCCTCGTTCGCCCGCCGGATCCCCTCCTCCAACGGGAGGTGGGCCGACTCCACCAGGCCGTCGGTGACCAGGGTGAGCAGGGTGCCCGGCAGCAGACCCGCCTCGGTCATGGAGAACTCGGCCTCCGCCAGCACCCCCAGCGGCGGTCCGCCGTCGACGGCCAGTTCCTCCGTCGTGCCGTCCGGGTGCCGCAGCAGCGGCTGCAGATGTCCGGCCCGGACGAAGATGGCGATGCCCTCCTCCATGTCCAGGTCCACGTACAGACACGTGGCGAAGAGGTCCGTCTCCATGCCGACGAGCAGCCGGTTGGCGCGCGAGACCACCACATCGGGAGGATGGCCCTCCACCGCGTAGGCCCGTACCGCCGTACGCATCTGGCCCATGATGGTGGCGGCCGCGGCGCTGTGGCCCTGGACGTCGCCGATGACCAGCGCCACATGTGCGTCGGCGAGCGGGATCACGTCGTACCAGTCGCCGCCGACCTCCAGCCCGGCCGTCGCGGGCAGATAGCGGGCCACGGCGACACCGCCGGGCAGCACCGGCAGCTTGCGGGGGAGGAGGCTGCGCTGGAGCATCCGGGCCAGCTCGTGCCCCGCGTCCAGGGCGTGCGCACGCCGCAGCGCGTTGCCGACCAGGCCCGCCACCGCCGTCAGCAGCGACCGCTCCTCCGGGGCGAACTCGTGTGCCGCGTCCCAGCCGACCAGGCACACCCCGACCAGTCGGCCGTCGGCCGGCAGCGGGACGACCGCCAGCCCGCCCGGCCCGATACCGAGGAGGCCGGGCTCCAGATCGGCCCCCGGCGGCCACAGACTCATATGGCCGTCCCGCAGCGCGCTCTCCAGGGTGGGCAGCGAATGGCACGACGCGTCCGGCCACTCGGACCGCCACTCCGTCTGCCACAGGCCCGGCCACGCGCCCGGCTCCGGCGGGTCCAGCACGGTGACCAGCAGCCGGTCGGCCTCCACCTCCGCGACGGCGATCCGGCTGGCGGCCAGCGGCTGGCGCAGCGACTCGACGACCGTACGGCTGACGTCCCGGACCGTCGTCGCACCCGCCAGCCGCGCCGACAGCGCCTGCACGACGGCGACCTCGTCGTCCGTGGGACGCAGATAGACGGCGTCGGCGACCACCCCGAGAACCCGCTCCGGCGCGCCGTCGGCACCGAACCTGAGGCGGCAGCGCAGGCCCAGCCAGCGCAGCTCGCCGCCGGGGCGGCGGATACGGAACGCCAGCTGTTCACTGGAGGACGACGACAGCCGGCCCGGTTCGACGACGGCCATCAGCGCCGGAATGTCGTCCGGTACGGCGCAGGCGAGCAAGGTCTCCACCCGCCCGTCGAAGTCCTCCTCGGCGATGCCGAGCAGCTCCAGTACGCGCGCGTCCGCCTCCATCAGCCCGGTGTCCAGCGTCAGGGTGAACGCCCCGCTGTGGAGCGGTACGAGCGTCGGCCCCGGGTGTGTACGGGGCGCCGGCCGGCCGACGACACGGGCCGGTACGGACTCCAGCCCGGCCGTCACCTGATCGGCGTAGAGCTCCAGGAGGTTGCGACGGTCGGCGTCGAAGCCGTCCGCCGTCTCGCCCGCCACGATGAGGCAGCCCAGCTGCGTGGTGCCGTGTCCGAGCGGCAGCGCACCGAGCGAGAACTTGGGCGGCAGGGTTCCGGCGCCGACGGGGGACACACCGCGGACGTCGGCCGAGAGGTACGCGGCCAGCTCCGCCGGACTCAGCCACAGCGGCCGTCCGGCCCGGTAGGCGTCCGTGGCGGGGGAGCGTCCGTCCAGGGACACGACGGCCGGCAGCCCGTACGTCCCGCCGCGGTCTCCGACGACCTCGGCCAGCCGCAGCTCGTCGCCACTTTCCGTGAGCACGTAGACAGCAGCCAGCTCGGCCCCGCAGAACGCAAAGTTCGCCCGTGTCAATGCGCGCACCGCCTCCGTACGCGGTCAGGTACCGCGCTGCTCCCATGCTGCCGTTGTTCGCACGGTGGGAGCTAGTCAGGAGACGACATTGATCGTGCGTCCGTCCTCGCGGTAGAGCGCTTGCGCCCGTCCCGGCCACGACTCCACGCGCGCGTGGAGTCGTGGCCGGGCTGCACCCGCCGCCTGACCGGGCCGGATCCGATCGGTGAGGTCCCGACGGACCGGACCTGACCGGCCCGCGGGCGTGGCGTGGCCCCGGTACGTCTGTCCCGGCACGTCCGCAGGCGGTGTCCGGCCGGTTCGGGCTGCGCTTCGGGGCGGGGCCCGGACAAGTGCGGGCTGCGCTTCGGGGGCCCGGGCTCGTCCGGGCCGGGCTTCGGGGCGGGGCCCGGGCACGCCGCCCGGTCTCCGGGTGCTGCTCCGGGGGCATGCCAGGGCTGCCTTCCCGTACACGCCCCGCTCACGTCTGGCGACGCCTTACGTCTGGACACACCCCCTGAGCGTCCCCTTCCCCCAGGTGGGTCTCTCGCTCCCGCCCGGTGGAGCGCCGTCCCGCCACCTCCCGAGCGGTCACGCGGGGCCGGAAGGCGGCGGGGCCGCATTCGAATGGCTCGGCCTCGTCAGGCGGCGCGGTCGCACCAGCCCCACCCGCCTGTGACGCTGTGTGCATGCAGCGAGACAGTGGCAAGGTGAGGGTCCGCAGGGTCTACGAAGCGCCGGACCCGGACGACGGCGTACGCGTCCTCGTCGACCGGCTCTGGCCGCGCGGCCTGGGCAAGGACGAGGCTCGGATCGACGAGTGGCCCAAGTCGGTGACCCCGTCGACGGAACTCCGGCGCTGGTACCACGGGCCCGACGGCCAGTACGAGGAGTTCCGCCGGCGCTACGAGGCGGAACTCGCCGAACCCGCCGCGGCAGAAGCCCTGAGCCGGCTGCGCGCCCTGGCCGCCGAACGCCCCCTGACGCTGCTGACGGCGGCCAAGGAACCCGACCGCAGCCACGCCTCCGTGCTCCGGAGCCTTCTCTCGGCAGCTTAGGCAGCTCAGGCAGCTCTGCGAGGTCTTCTCGTAGCCGGTGGCGATGCCGCGCAGGCGCTGATCAGCAGGCCCGTCCGCCTGGATGATCAGCGGGCATGGCTCTTTCGACCGTCGGCGCCGGTCGGTCGTCGTCGTCGCCGGTCGGCCGGCGGCGTCGGTCGGCCCCCGGCCCCGGCCCCGGCAGCCGGGCGGGCGAGCAGCGTGCGGGCCTCTCCGACACGGAGTGGTCCGTCCGGATGCGGAATCCGCGCACAGCCGGTCAGCGCCCCACGGATTGACGTTTCGACGGCACGCGGGCGAATTGCCGTGTGAATCCCGGGGCTTGTCGTGGCGCACCGGCCGCGGACAACCGGTGCGCAGCGTCGCGTCAGGCACGGACGACCAGCCGCGGCGCCTCCGCCGCCGGGTCGACCGGGCCGCTCAGCCGGTTCGCCAGCTGCCTCGCCCAGCGGCTCAGGCCCGGCACATCGATCCCGTACAGGGCCGGGGAGTCGGCGACGCGCTCGGCGCCGCGCAGCAGCAGCCGGGCGCCGCCCGTGGTGTTGCCCCGCGCGGCGTGGGTGAGACCCACCGCGAGCTGCGCCAAGCCCCGCCACAGCTCGCGTTCCTCCTCGGGGCCGGCCTTCCAGGCATCCTCGAACACCTCGTGCGCGTGGAACGGCATACCGGCGTCGAGCAGTCGCTGCGCCTCGGTGAGCGTCTGCGCGGGCGTGCGCACCACCCCTTCCGGCTGGCGCTCCACGCCGGGCGCGCCATGGGGGAGAGGACGGCCCAGGCCGTCCCGGGGGCGGGCGCTGCGGGCCCGGCCCTCGGCGTCGCGGTCTCTGCGTGCCTCGTCCATGCGGCAATTGTCCCTCCCGCGCACCGGCGGGCCACGGCGGAGTACCTGCGGACGACGCGTGCCGCGTCGGCCGGGCCGGGCGTTCGCCGGCCGCGCGGAGTGAGGTAGTGTTCTGTTGCGCGCTCGGGCCGGGAAACCGGCCGAACAGCGCATCGGGACGTGGCGCAGCTTGGTAGCGCACTTGACTGGGGGTCAAGGGGTCGCAGGTTCAAATCCTGTCGTCCCGACTTGAAAGAGTCGCGGGTCAGGGGCCGTTTCAGAGAAATCTGAGACGGCCCCTTGATCGTTTCTGGGAGCATGAGGGGACCGGACCGACTCCCCTTGACCGCGTCAGCGGGCGACCACGATCGGGCCGAGGGCCGAGGGCCGAGGGCCGAGGGCCGGGAGCCGGAACTGCCGGCTCACCGGATAAAACTGCTCCCGGAGCGCTCGTGGTGCGGGCCGGACCCGCGCCGCCCTGGTGTCTCCAGCGGCGTTTCCAGCGCGAGCACCACACCCCTCGGGGACGGTCCGGCGTTGCCCTGTCGCCGGACCGGGTCCGGATGCGGGACATCAGCAGTCACCGCCGTGGAAGACGCAACCGACCGCAGCGCCGCTGCCCATGCTGACCACCCCCACGGCCGGATCGGTGCTGCCCCGTACGAAGCCTCCGGCGTATCCGTCGTCGTCGACACTCTGTGCCCCCAGGTAGATGCCCCAGTTGAGGAAGAGCTCCTGCAAGCCGCCGGCACCGTCGGGAAACGGCTCGGCGGCGGGACGTACACGTCGCTGGAGGACGAACGGGCCGTTCATTGCCGAGGCGACCTTTTTCTCCCACTCTGCGGCGTCCACCTTCCAGCCTGCGGTGATTCCGTTGCCACCGTGCAGCAGTGTCGGCTTCAGGATCAGCTCGTGCCGGTGGGCCAGGGCGTGGGTGAGCGTGTCGACCCGGGTGCCGCCGGGGTCCGTGGCGTGTGGGCGCACGTACCGCGTCCATGGCAGGAGCCGGTCGATACACGCCAGTTCGGCGGCATCGAACAGGTCACGGTGCTGCTCGTCGGAGAGCATCGCCAGGGTGCCCTTGTTGCCGTACAGTTCGGCGTCCAGCCGGCTGAACAGGCCCACCCTGCCCTGCTCGACCGCTCCCAGCAGTGGCTCCAGCCGGGCCGCCGAGGCGGGGTCGGTGAGGTCCTCGGCAAGGAAGTACCGGAAGACGACGTCGACGGCCCGGCCCGAGACCGTCGGACGGCCGTTCGGGTACGTGAGTTCGCCGAGATCGCAAGCGAGCCCCTCGACTCCGTAGTCGGCCAGTTTGGCGGCGAACACCTGAAGCCGGGGTCCCACGACGGCGAAGTTCTCCGCCGTGTCCACCACGGCGACGACGGGTGCCCGGCCGGTGGGGATGGCCGCGGCGCACTCGGCGTACATGGTCCGCACCATGCGGCCGAGCGTGTCTTGGTAGCGGAGCCCGTGGCGCGTTACGAACTCCTCGAGTGGCGCGTACGTCAGCATCGCCCGGTTGATGTCCGCGTTCTCGAAGCCGCCGAGCGCGCTGGTGATATTGAATTCGAGAAGTTTGAATCCGGTGCCGTCGTGATACAGGTCGGCCCGCCCCAGCGGGAGGAGTGTCCCGGTCCGGGCGCTCCGCGCGATCAGGGCTGTTTGCAGGGGATCCATGCCGACCGCCGCGGCCAGTGCGGTGATGCTTCCGTCGAAAGCGCGCTCCGGCAGTGAGCGAAGCAGCCCGTAGACGGTGTGGAGGTCTTCGACGACGCTGCGGCGCTCGGTCTCTCCGAGAAAGGCGGGGCCGCTCAGGAACCGGTCCCGGTACGCCAGCGTGAGTGTGGCCGACTCCCGGGCGGCGGCCGTGGGGTGGCCCGTCGACGCCTGCTGCGCGAGCTGCTCGCCGTACGCGTGGCCCAATCGCGACCTGGGTGGCCTGGGCAGATGCGTGGTCGTCATGGTCATTGCTTCCTTCTCGGATCGACCGTGTGTCCGGTGCGGCGCCGGCGCACCCCGGCGTCGTGCGCCGGTCGGCTGCCCGCTCAGTCCGTGTCCGTCGGTCGCGGCGCCTGCTCGGCGCGGGTGATCCACTGGCGGCGGGCGCCCACGAGGAGTGCCATCGCGACAAGCGCCATGGCGACCGCGCCGAAGCCGAACACGGCGCGGGTGCCGACCTCGGCGGCCACGATGCCGCCGGCCGCCGCACCGACGGGCAGACCGCCCCAGGCGACGAGCCGGTACACGCTGTTGGCCCGCCCGAGCAGGTGCTGCGGTACCAGGGTCTGCCGCAGGACGACCACGACGACGTTCCACGTCACCGTTCCGCACGCGAAGATCGCGAGGGCCGCGCCTGCCGCGTACACCGAGGGCACGGCGGCCAGCACCGTCTCGCTCGCGGCGATCAGGACGGCGGTGGCGACGAGTGCTCCTTCCCGGCCGAGGCGTTCCGTCAGGACGGGGGCGAACCGTGAGGCCAGGACGGCTCCGACGGCTTGGCAGGCGAGCAGGACGCCGTACCCGAACGGGCCCAGGTGGAGTTCCTTCCCGCTGTGCACCACGAGCACGGCGAGCATCGCGTTGCCGGCGAGGTTGATCAGACAGGACACCAGGGCGAGGCTGCGCAGCAGATGGTGCGAGAAGAGCCACTTGGCGCCGGCCATCATCTCCGACAGCACGCCGGACCTGTCCGGTGGGCGCTCGATCGGCCGGGTGCGGCGGATGCGGCTGAGCAGGACGGCGGAGCACAGGAAGGTGGCCGCGTCCACGCCGAAGGGCAGGGCCATCGCGACACCGAACATCAGCGCGCCGAGGAGCGGGCCGACGAAGCCCGTACCGGCCTCCTGCGCGGCCATGATGCGGGCGTTGGCGGTGGCGAGCCCGGCCTTCGGCGTGATGAACGGGACGAGTACCTGGGCCGCGTTGCGGCACAGGACCTCGCCGACGCCGAGCAGGAACATGCACACGTAGAGCAGCGGCAACCCGCCCCAGCCACCGAGGATCCCGGCGGCGAGCACCGCGAGCAGGACGGCCCGGGTGATGTCGACGCGCACCATCATCGCCCGGATGTCGACGCGGTCCACCAGCAGACCCGCGGGGATGCCGAACAGGAGGAACGGCGCGGTGAAGGCGACCGAGGCCGCGCCGATCAGGCGGGGGTCGTCGGTCAGCCGTGTGGCCAGCAGAGGGGCGGCCGCGATCGTGGCCCCGTCGCCGAGCGAGGACACGGCGGCGGACCACCACAGCCGGGAGAAGTCGCGCCCCAGGCGTGGCTGTTGCGAGCTGGTCTTGTCGGTCGTCGATGTGCTCATGACGCCATGCGGCAGCGCAGCCGGCAGTCCATCGTCTCCCCCTTCGACATGCCGCCGGTGGGCGGCCCCCTTCGGCCCGCCGTCGCTCGCCGAGACCCGTACGGCCAAGCGCACGGGTCTCGGCGAGGATAGTCGGCGTCCGCGGCGGCGTCGAGGGAAAGTTCAGGTCCGTCGGGGCGCAGTACACCTGTCGCACGAGTGTTGCCGAGGAAGATCAAGTTCCGTATGACAGAGGAGGTTTGAGTCCTGCGGTCTTCTGATATGTTCGCGCCGCTGGGCGCTGAACCGGTGGCCAGAAACGGTGCATGCAGGGGGAGGGCATGCCGTCGACGGGCTTGCACACACTGCGTCAAGGCCCTTGGTCGGCCTGGGGGATGAATCGTTTCGGCGTGACGATCCTCCGCGCGGCCTCGGCTTCCACATCTTCCAGTCGCGCGACCACGCGTCGGCTTCCGCACGCTTCACCTCCCGGCGGCCCGTCGGCGGCGACGGCCGGCCGGCGGTTGCAAGGGAGGCCGGGTGACGACCGCGTCGGCACCCGGTCCGGAACGGACGGACACCCCGGTGAGGCACCCGGGTGCCTGAGTCAGGGCTGCCACAAGCGGCCGCGCACATCGAAGGGCGAGGACAACGTTCATGGGAACCTGCGAACCGGATGCGGCGAGACCTACGACCGGCACCCGCCGTTGCCTCTCACGTCATCCGCTGACCTGTCGCCTCCAGCCCCACGGAGGCATACGTTGAGTCCCACGGCGGGCCTGACGAAAGCCCGGCCGGACGTGGTCGAACCGGTGACGGTCGCCGTCATCGGCACGGGGGCGATCGGCCGGGACCTGGTCAGCAAGCTCTACCGGTCGCCTGCGCTGGACTGCCGGCTGGTGGCCGGACGCAACCCGGAGTCGGCGGGCCTGCGGTACGCCGAGAGCCTCGGCTTCGCCACCACCGCCGCGGGCATCGAGGCCGTACTGGGGGCCGCGCGCCCGTTCGACGTCGTCTTCGACGCCACCAGCGCCGCGTCCCACCGGGACCACTGGCCGCTGCTGGAGCCGCTCGGGACGCTGGTGATCGATCTGACGCCCAGCAAGCTCGGGCGGATGGTGGCGCCCACGGTGACCGGGGTGTCGGCGGAGACCGGGCGCAACGTCAATCTGATCAGCTGCGGCGGCCAGGCGTCCGTCCCGGTCGTGCACGCGCTCGCGGCCCGCTTCCCGGTGACGTACCTCGAGGTCGTCTCGACCGTGGCCAGTGACGTCGCGGGCCGCGCGACCAGACTGAACCTCGACGAGTACGTGGCGACCACCGGTCACGCCGTGACGGCGTTCTCCGGCGTGAGTGACGTCAAGGCGATCCTCAACATCAGTCCGGCGGTGCCGCCGGCGACCTTCCGGACGGCCATCCGTGCCCGCATCGCCGACGCCGACCCGGCGGCGGTGCGCGCGGTGGTCGACCGGGCGGCCGAGCAGGTGCGGTCGTTCGCTCCCGGGTACGAGGTCACCGCCTGCACCGCGACCGACGACCTGGTGACGATCACCCTCCAGGTCATGGCGCACAGCGACGTCCTGCCGCCGTACGCCGGGAACCTCGACATCATCAACTCCGCCGCCGTCATGGTCGCCGAGCAGTACGCGGCCCGGCCGGACCGGGCGTCCCGCACGGGGGTGACGTCATGAAGCAGGTGGTGATCCACGACCCGACGTTGCGGGACGGCCAGCACGCGGTCCGCCACCAGCTCGGGCTGACCGCCCTGCGCCGCTACGCGGAAGCGGCGGACGCGGCGCGGATTCCCGTGGTGGAAGTCGGCCACGGCAACGGTCTGGGTGCCTCCTCGCTCCAGGTCGGGCAGGCCGCGGCGAGTGACGACGAGATGCTGTCGACCGTCCGGGAGTCGCTGCGCCACAGTCGGATGGGGACGTTCATGCTGCCCGGCTGGGGCACCTCCGACGACCTGCGGCGGGCGATCGCACACGGGGTCGACGTCTTCCGCATCGGCGTACACGCCACCGAGACGTCACTGGCCGAGCGGCACCTCGGCTTCCTGCGGGATGCCGGGGCCGAGCCCCACTGCGTACTGATGATGAGTCACATGGCCTCCCCGGCCGAGCTGGCAGAGCAGGCCGCGCAGGCCGTCGGATACGGAGCACGGGCCGTGGGGATCATGGACTCCGCGGGCCACTTCCTCCCGGCGGACGTCACCGCGCGGATCAGCGCGATCGTCGAGGCGGTCGACACCATCCCGGTGATCTTCCACGGACACAACAACCTCGGCATGGCCGTCGCCAACTCGGTGGCCGCGGCCGACGCCGGCGCCCTGATCATCGACGGCTGCGCCCGTGGCTTCGGCGCCGGGGCGGGCAACACCCAACTGGAGGTGCTGGCCCCGGTGCTGGAGCGGAGCGGGTACGCCACGGGCATCGACCTGTACGCGCTGCTGGACGCCGCCGACCTCGCCGAGCGCGAACTCATGCCCGCACCACCGGTGACCGCCTCGATGAGCATCGTCAGCGGCCTGGCGGGAGTGTTCTCCGGATTCAAGCACCGGGTCGTCGAACTCTCCCAGGCCGCCGGCGTGGACCCGCGCGACGTCTTCTTCGAACTCGGCCGACGGCAGGCCATCGCCGGCCAGGAGGACCTGATCGTGGACGTGGTGGCGGAGCTGAGCGGCCGCAAGGACGACGCCTGACGGCTGACGGGGCATTGCCCTGCCCTCAAGGAAGGAGGACAAACGCTATGGCAGTTCCAGAAGCTGTGCCCGAGTCGAACGGGGGGCCAGGTGTGGAGGTCACCCGCATGTCCTTCGACGCATTCATGGCCGTCGGCCCCCAGGGGCTGTACAAGGCGGACCGCCCCGTGGTGATCAAGCTGCCGGACAGCGTGCAGGGACTCGGCCGGGACGAAGTGGCCGCGCGGCTGGCCGAGATGACCGTCACCCTGTTCACCGAGCCGGGCGACAAGAACCACCCGGGGCGCTGGGAGACACGGGACATCAAGCTCCGCGAGTTCTTCGCGGACGAGCGACACCTGGGCGGCGCGGACACCTGGCACCGGGTGGTGTCCAACATACGCGGCAACCCGGCCGACGTGAACGCCGTCGTCGGCTTCGACGCCGAGGAGTTCTTCGGTTACGGCAACACCCTGTACGCGGCCAACCTGTGGATCAGCCACCGCGGCGTGTTCACCAAGAACCACTTCGACGAGTTCGAGAACTTCAACATCGCGCTCGAGGGCCGCAAGCGGTTCATCATCGCTCCCCCCGGTGTGCGGGACTACTACCCGAGGTCGGTACTGCGCGGGTTCGGGGACAAGTCCCAGGTGGTCGACCTCGACGACGTCGACCTGGAGCGCTACCCGAGACTGGCGGCCAAGCTCGCCCGGCGCCGCGACTTCGTCCTCGAACCGGGCCACATGCTCTACCTGCCGCTCGGCTGGTGGCACCAGGCCGAGTCGCTGGACGAGATGAACATCAACGTCAACTTCTGGCTCAAGTCCAAGAAGATCCTCCACAGGCCGCACGTGCTCGGCGTCGCGCTGTACACGTACGCCTACCGGAGGCTCAAGGGCGTCTACAGCTACAAGCCCACCGAGGTGAACTCCTGATGAGCGAGCGCAAAAGCATCACTCCCACCCACCGGTACCGCAACAACGACAGGCTTATCGGGATCGGCAACACCTTCTGGAACATGTCCTACGAGCACGGGGTCGCCGGCATCGTCGGCGACCTCGACGACGGTGTGTTCCACATGCCCGACGGGCACGAATTCGTCAACTTCACCGTCTGCTCCTACCTGGACCTGGACACCCACCCCAAGGTCATCGACGGGGCGGTCGCCTCACTGCGCCGCTTCGGCGTGCTGGACCACTGCATCCCGCGCACCCGCGTCCAGACCCCGGTACTGCTGGAGCTGGAGGAGTCGCTGGGCGAGCTGTTCGACGCGATGGTGATCAGCGCGATCTCCACCGCGGCGGCCAGCACCGGCCTGCTTCCGCTGATCGCGTCGGGGCACCTGGGCAACGGCACCCGGCCGCTGATGGTCTTCGACAAGAACGCCCATGTCTCGATGGCCAATGCCAAGCCGAACTGCGCCGACGAGACGGAGGTCGTGACCTGCCGCCACCACGACCTCGACTTCCTCAAGGACATGTGCCGCACCTACGAACGCGTCTGCTACGTCGTGGACGGCTCGGACAGCCTCGGCGGCTACGCGCCCGTCGAGGAGCTGGCGGAACTGCAGGAGAAGTACAACCTCCTGGTCTTCTACGACGACTCGCACTCGCTGTCCGCGTACGGTGAGCGCGGCATCGGCTACGTACGCTCGCACTCCCCGGTGCTGGACGAGCGGACCATCACCGTGGCGACCCTGAGCAAGGGCTTCGGGGCCGGCGGCACGGCGATCCTGCTCAACGGCCACCCCGAGGAGACGCGGCGGCTCATCGAACGATTCGCGGGCCCGCTGGGCTACTCGCAGAAGATGAACGCCGCCGCGGTCGGCGCGGCGCTCGCCTCCGCCGAGATCCACCGCACCGAGGAACTCACCCGGCTGCAGGAGCGGCTGCGATCCAACATCGCGCTGTTCGACTCGCTGGTCGAGACCGAGCAGTCGGACAGTTCGTACCCGATCCGGGTGGTGCCGATGGGCGACGAGACGGTCGTCGACGCCGCCAAGCAGGTCTTCGCCGCCGGGTTCTACACCTCGCCGGTGTTCTTCCCCATCGTCGCCCGCGGCACCGCGGGACTGCGGGTGATGCTGCGGGCCGGCCAGACCGAGGAGCAGATCAAGCGGCTCTGCTCCGCGCTGGTCGAGGCCGGCGCGCGTCCGGCGGCCGCGCTGCCCGAGCCGGGGGCCCGGTGACCGGCGTGGTACGGGCGATCCCGCGCAGCATCCTGTACACGCCGGCCCTGTCGCTGGAACGGGTGGTGAAGGCCCGGAAGTACGACGCGGACGTCCACCTGATCGACCTCGAGGACTCCGTACCGCCCGCCGACAAGCCGGCCGCCCGCACCGTCTGCCGGGCCGCGCTGGAGCAGGCGCCCCGGCCGGAGAACGTCGCGGTGCGCATGAACGAGTTCGGCAGCCTCGCGGCGGTTCACGACGTGCTGATGCTGACCGACAGTCCGGTGAAGCCCGGCATCGTCGTGATGACGATGGTGACCTCGGCAACCGAGGTCGACCTGCTGCGCCGGATCCTGGCGTCGGCGGACGCGTATCCGGAGATCTACGTGACCGTGGAGACGGTGGAGGCCGTCACCGGAATCGACGCCATCGCGCGCTGTGCCGACGGCCTGGTGCTCGGCTCCGCCGATCTTGCCGCCACGCTCGGGGTCGAGATCACCTGGGAGGCCATGCAGGCCGCCCGGCAGGCGATGGCGATGGCCTGCGCCCGGTCCGGCACGGCCTGCATCGACACGGCGAACTTCCGGCTCGCCGAGCCGGCGGTCCTCGCCGAGGAGACCACCCGGGTGCGGGCACTCGGCTTCCACGGCAAGGCGACGGTGCACCCGGGCGAACTCGACGTGATCAACCGCATCCTGCGGCCCCGACCCGACGAGCTGGGACTGGCCCGCCGGGTGGCGGAGGCCGTGACGGCGGCCGACGGAGGGATCGCCGTCCTGGACGGCAACATGGTCGGACCGCCGTTCGCCCGGCTGGCGAGCACCACGGTGGCCCGCGAGGACGCCTGGACGAGACGGTTCGGCGACGAAGGCGGAACCGCATGACCGCGCCGGTGACGGTCCACGCCGCCGACATGTCCGGTACCCGGCGGATGACCCGTGTGATCGACGTGCTCGGCGAGATGTTCGTGGACCTGGCCGCCGGTCGCACCCGGTCCCCGGCCCGCACCGTCGTCGAGCACGGTGACCGGCGCGTCCTCCTGGTCAGCCCCGCCGTCTGGGAGCAGCGCGGGGTGGGCAGCGTCAAGGTCACCACGCTCACCCCCGAGAACCCGGAACGCGGCCTGCCGCTGATTCACGGAATCGTCGCGCTCACCGACCTGGAGACGGGGCGAATCACCGCCCTGCTGGACGGCGCAGAGCTCACCGCCGTCCGCACCGGGGCCGTCGCCGCCCTGGCGACCCGCTGGTGCACAGCTGACGACGCCGACGACATGGCGGTGATCGGTGCGGGGGTGCAGGCGCGTGCCCTGATCCGGGCCGTGGCGGCGGTGCGCCCGATCCGCACCGTCCGGATCCACTCGCGCACGCGCGCCGGCGCCGAGAAGCTCGCCGACTGGATCCGGGACACCGCACCGCGACCCGTCCTTGCGGTGGTCTGCGACACCGCGAGGGAGGCCGTCACCGACGCGGCGATCATCTGCACGGCCACCTCGACCGGCGACGGCACACCCGTGGTGGAGGCGGGCTGGGTGGCCTCCGGAGCGCATGTGAACGTGATCGGTGGGACCCACCCGGATGCCGTCGAGCTCGAACCGGCCCTGCTGGCCGATGCCGTGACCGTCGTGGAGGACCGGGCCGCGGCACTGGACGGAGCGGGTGAGATCCGGGCCGCGCTGGCCGACGGCTTGATCAAGGCCGGGGAACTGTGCGAGCTGGGCAGGCTGGTGAGCGGCGAGGTCCGCGTCGCCGGGCGCACCTCCGTCCTGCGTACGGTCGGGATGTCCATCGAGGACACCGCCGCCGCGGTGGCGCTCTTCGAGGAGCGCCGTGCGGCCGAGCGGGAAACGGGCGGCCCGTCCGCCGCCGCGCCGACAAGCGAGGGAGTGCCGGATGGACACGCATGAGGGCCTCGGTACGGCGAACGGGCACCCGTGGTTCGGTCGTCACCGGCTGCGGCCCGCCGCGCCGGGGGGCACGATCCGGCAGATGCTGCGGCACGAGCTCCGGGACACCGGCTGGCCGCATCAGCGGCTCCTTCCCGCGGCACCGATGGCGATCCCGCGCGCGGCCTACGCCGAGGTCTTCCGGGCGAGCGTCGCGCTGGTCGAGCTGTTGCGCCGTACCGCCCTGGAGACCGGACCCACCACCGCCGACAGGCTGGCGGCCTACGACATGCCCGCCACCGAGGACCGGCTGTGGGTGCGCGACCCCTTCGTCGAGGAGCGGTACGCGGACTGTGTGGTCCGTCCGGATCTGGTCATCGGGCCGGAGGGGCCGCAGTTCCTGGAGTTCAACGTCAGCGGTGCGCTCGGTGGCGTGGTGGAGACGCAGAGCCGTCTGGCGGTGTGGCACAGACTGCACGCCGACGCGGAGGGCCGGACCCCCTTCCGTTCTCCGAGCCCGTTCGCCGTACGCGCCGAGATGTTCCGTTCGCTCAGCGCGGAGTTGGCACTGGCACCGCGGGTGGCCGTCGTCGGCAGTGCCCGGGTGATCGGCGTGGAACGGCGGTACTTCGAGATGGAGGCCGACTACTACAACAGCCACGGCCTGACCGCACGGTTCTTCGAGCCGGAAGAGCTGCCGGAGGCGTGGGACTGCGCCCCGCATCTGCGTTATCCGATCGGACTGCGGAACTTCACCATCCCGGACTGGCTCGAAGTGGGCCTCGACACCGCGCCGGTCCAGGACGCCCTGGACAACGGATCCCTGCTGGTGGGCACCCAGACGTCGACCTTCCTGCACAGCAAGCTCACCATGGGTCTGCTGTCGGAAGGACGGCCCTGGATGACCGCGGCCGACCGCAGGCTCGTCGAGCGGTACCTGCCGTGGACGCGGGTCCTCAAGGACCGGAAGACCGACCGCCGGGGGCAGCAGGTCGACCTGCTCCCGTTCGTGCTGGGGAACCGGGACCTGCTGGTGCTCAAGGCCGGCCTCGGGGAGAGCGGGAAACAGGTGGTCATCGGCCGCGAGGTCGACCAGGCCGCGTGGGAGTCCGCCGTCGGCGAGGCCGTCGAGGGCTGCACCAGCGTGGTGCAGGAATTCGTGCAGCCGCAGACCTGCCGGGTCGCGCTGATCGCCGACGGCTGCGACGAGCCGTACGACGTCGATGTCGCCCCGGTGCTGGGGCCCCTGGTGTTCGGCGGTCGCCCTGCGGGGTTGTTCTGCCGGTTCTTCGGCGACGGTTCCGCCGGGATCGTCAGCGTCCGAGGAGGGACGAGCAGCTCCGACAACGTGATGGTGGCGATCTGACGGCAGCACCGCTCGCGCTCTGCCCTTCGGACCGATGTGCCGTCCGCGTTGACCCTTTTGAGTGATATCACCGGAGTGAAACCACATGACTTTGCGTCAAGTCAAGGACAACGAGTACGTCGAGGAACACGGCGGGGACTTCGAGGACTTCGAGCCGGGCATGGTGATCCGGCACTGGCCGGGCCGTACCCTCTCCGAGGCCGACAACACCTGGCTCACCCTTCTGACGATGAACCAGCACCCGCTCCACTTCGACCAGCACTACGGCGCCGGCGCCGAGTACGGCAAGGTTCTGGTGAACAGCGGCATCACCTTGTGCCTGGTGGGCGGGATGACCGTGCAGGCGCTCTCGGCACGGGCGGTGGCCAACCTGGGTTGGGACAAAGTCCGTCTGAAGAGCCCCGTCTTCGTCGGCGACACCCTCTACGCGACGAGCCGGATCCTCGACAAGCGGCTGTCCCGCTCCAGGCCGGGGCAGGGAATCATCACGGTGGAGACCACGGGCACGAAGTCGACGGGAGAGACCGTCATCGTCTTCGAGCGGTCGTTCATGGTCCGCTGCCGTGAGGACGCCGCCCCGACAGGGGACTGACGAGCCGGGGTCGCGGACGCCGTTCCCGGGCCCGCCCAGCACAGCGATTTCAAGTGATCGTCAGTTTGATCGTTAGTTTGACCGACATTTGTCCGCGCGATCGGTCGGTCTGAAAGGATGTTTTTCATGACGAGCGAGAATCAACCCAAGGCCGGCCACCGCGGCACTCCCACCAGCACCGCGTTCCGCGAGTTCATGGCCTCCGGATGGGCAACCGACGACCGTTCGCCCACGCCCCGTGCCGAGGTCGCCCACCATGCGGCCCGCCGGCGGGCGGCCGTGTCGGAGCGGTTCCCCGGCGAGCGGCTCGTCATCCCCAGCGGCGGCCTGAAGGTACGCAGCAACGACACCGACTACACCTTCAGGCCGCACACGGCCTTCGCCCACCTGTCCGGGCTCGGCGCACATGCCGAGCCCGACAGCGTCCTCGTACTGGACCCCCGTCCCGAGGGCGGGCACCAAGCCGTCCTGTACTTCCGGCCGCCGGCCCCGCGGGACACCGAGGAGTTCTACACCGACTCCCGGTACGGGGAGTTCTGGGTTGGCTACCGCCCGACCGTCGCAGACGTCGAGTCCCAACTCGGCCTCACCGCGCGCCACATCGATTCGCTCGCCGGCGACCTGGCCAAGGACGAGGCCGCTGCCCGGCTGCGCGTGATCCGGTCGGCCGACCCGCAGCTCGCCGAGTCCGTCGACGCCACCCGCACTCAGGCGGGAACGTCCCTGTCCGTCGAGGAGCAGGAGGAGGCCGACGAGGAACTGGCTCGCCACCTGTCCGGAATGCGGATCGTCAAGGACGAGTGGGAGATCGGCGAGATGCGCAAGGCGATCGCCGCCACCCACAAGGGATTCGAGGCGGTCATCGCCACCCTGCCGGAAGCCGTGCGCAAGGGGCGGGGTGAGCGGTGGGTCGAGGGCGTCTTCGGTCTGTACGCCCGCCACGAGGGCAACGGGGTCGGATACGAGTCGATCTGCGCGTCCGGCGACCATGCCAACACCATCCACTGGACGAAGAACACCGGCGGGGTCCGCGACGGTGACCTGATCCTGATCGACGCCGGGATCGAGATCGACTCCCTGTTCACCGCCGACATCACCCGCACCCTTCCGGTGACCGGCCGCTTCACCGACGTCCAGCGCAAGATCTACGACGCGGTCCACGCGGCACAGCAGGCCGGCATGGAAGCGGTGAAGCCCGGCAACAGGTTCAGCGACATCCACGCCGCCGCGAACCGGGTCGTCGCACGCTACCTGCACGAGTGGGGACTGCTGCCCGAGGGAGTCACGCTCGAGCAGACCCTCGACCCGGAGCACGGCGGCTGGCACCGCCGCTGGATGGTCCACGGGACCTCCCATCACCTGGGCATGGACGTGCACGACTGCCAGCTGCTGCTGCGCGAGGACTACATGGACGGCGAGTTGAAGCCCGGCATGGTCCTCACGGTCGAGCCGGGCCTGTACTTCAAGGCGGACGACCTGCTGGCACCCGAGGAGTTCCGCGGCATCGGGGTGCGCATCGAGGACGACGTGCTGGTGACCGAGGACGGGTGCGAAAACCTGTCCGCTGCGATGCCGCGCGGTTCCTACGAGGTGGAGGAGTGGATCGCGCAGGTCTCGGCTTCGGCAGGAGACCGGCCACTGCGGTAGGGCTTCGACCTGACCTGACCTGACCTGACCTGACCTGACCTGACCTGACCTGACCTGACCTGACCTGACTCGGCCCGGCCCGGCCCGGCCGGCCGTGCCCCTTGCCGGTGATCCGGCAGGGGCACGGCCGACGACGGCGACGAGAGCGGCGCGCCTGCGGGCCGTGGCCGCTCGCCTCGAGGACGACCGGCACCGGTGTGCGAGACTGGGGGCGACGGGTCGCAGGTTCGATCCCTGTCGTCCCGACTTGGCGGATTCGCAGGTCGGAGGGTGTGTCGGAGCCGATCCGATGCGTCCTGTGTTCATGGTGGGGACCACGAGAGGTACAGCACGATGGTGAACGGCGACGTCGTCGCGCTCGACGAGCCGGTGGGAGAGTCACTTCGCGGCCATCACGCGCACCTCGCCCGCCAAGTCGGCCGGGCCGTGACCTACCTACCGGACGTCGCGACCTTCGCGACGGTTTCCGCCGATCCCGACCCGGGGGAGTGGGCCGACCTCGCCCGGCTCCTCGGCCCGGGAGAGCTCGCCGACATGTTCAGCTGCCCGGCGACCCCGCCGGCGGAGTGGGAGCCGGTCTTCGTACTCGAAGGCCGGCAGATGATCTGGCCGGGCGGCGGGTGCCCGAGCCGCCCTCATGGCGAGACGGACGCCGGCGTGGTGGATCTGGGTGCGGACAGTGTGCCCGAGATGCTCGACCTCGTGGCTCGGTCGCAACCGGGGCCGTTCTGGCCGCGCACCCACGAACTCGGCACCTATCTGGGCATCCGTGACAACGGCACGCTCGTCGCGATGGCGGGCGAACGCCTCCGGCCGCCGGGATGGACCGAGATCAGCGCCGTCTGCACCGCCCCCGAGGCACGCGGGCGAGGACACGCCGCCCGCCTGGTCAGCGCGCTCGTCGAGCGCATCGTGGCGCGGGGCGAACGTCCCTTCCTGCACGTGGCCGAGGCGAACACCGGCGCCATCGCACTCTATGAGCGGATCGGGTTCGTCACCCGCAAGCCCGTGACCTTTCGCGGGTTCCGCACTCCCTGACGGCTTGGGACCCGCGGTCCCGCGGCCCCGCCGCCGGGCGGCTCCAGCGGTGCCCGTGCGGGCGGCCCGTGCGGCGGCGGTGTGTCAAGGGCTGACGGCGTCCCGGCAGGAGCGGGCCTCGATCTCGGCGCTGTTGGGCTTGTAGCTGCTGATCCAGGCCCGGTCCTCCTCCGGCAGGGCGGGCAGCGACGTCTCGACGTCACGGATCCAGGTGCTGGTGCCCACATGCTTCTTGAGCCATGCCTTGAGCTTGCCGCAGTCCTCCCGGTGCCCCTTCGGCAGCCCGATGCCGTAGTGCTGAGGTGCTCCTATCGTCACGTCCGGAACCACCCGCAGGCCCTCCTTCTCATACCGCTGGGCAAAGCCGTAGAGGATGGCCTGGTCGGTGGAGACGGCCTGCACCTGCCCGTTCATGAGCTGCTCGATGCAGTCCGACGCGTCGGTCTCCGTGACCGGCTCGGCGCCGACCGTCTCCCTGATGCCGTTCAGGGCCTCCCGCGAGGTGGTGCCCTGCCAGGTGCAGATCCGGCTGCCGCGCAGATCGGACAGCCGCTCCACGTCGGCTGCCTGGGGGCCGACGAGAAAACCCTGCCGGGTCTTGAGGTAGGGGCCCACGAAGTCGATCTCCTCCATCCGCTCGGCCGTGATGGAGAAGGACGCGATCGTCATGTCGGCCTTGCGTTCGAGAAGTTGGGTCACCCGGTCGCCCGAGGAGACGTCGACGGGTTCGCTGAACGCGACATCGAGCTCCTCCTGGATGTGCTGGAACACCAGGAAGTCCAGCCCCGACCGGTCGTAGTTGGACGAGTACGACACACCGGGCAGGTCGTTGTGCATCGCGACCGTGATCCTCTTGACGCCCAGGAACTCCGGCTCCGGCTCGTTCGAGGAGCACGAGGCGAGGTTGGTCAGCATGACTGCGGCCGCGGCGATGCCGAGGACGCGCCTCGAGTGGCGGGGAACGGAGCACCGGGATGCAGGAGTGGCGGCCACTGTGTCCTCTCAGTCGTGAAGTACGGCGTCCGCGACGAACACGCTCATCCGGCAGCCCGCGTCGGTCCGCAGGATGATCCGGACCTCGATCAAGCCCTGCAGCCCGCCGAGCGGGAAGTCGAGCGTCTGCCCGCTCCTCACGCCTTCGACGCGGGTGCTCGCGTTACCCCGCAGCTCGGCGGAGTAGCTGGTCTCCGGCGCGCAGAACTGGGAGGCGCGGGCCGCGTCCCGGATCGTCAGGGTGAGCCGCAGCCGCGAGCGGTCGGCGGGGCTGTCGACGACGAGCCGGAGCTGAGAGGCGTCGGTGAACGTGCCGCCGGTGATCCCCGTACGGCCGGTGACGTCGATCTCGCCGTGCTCCGCGAGATAATTCATGCCGACCGTCCCCGCCACCGCGCACATCAGCGCCGTCGCCGACATGAGAACGCGCCAGTGGCGCGCCCACTTCACGCCTGCCGGGACGATCAGCCGGGCGAGCGCGAGGCCGACCGCGGTGGCGATGGCGAGGTAGACCCACAGGAACTGGCGCGGCGGCCCGTCGGGCGCGCTGATCAGGGCGTAGCTGCCGAGCAGGACGACCAGCAGGAACGGCGGCCAGTTCCAGCCGCCCCAACGTTTCGCCTTGTCGGCGAACGCGTCGACGGCGTCTCCAGCGAAGAAGCTGAGGACCACCTTGCCGATCAACAGCTTGCGGAGGAAGCCGATCGCCGGTGAGTTGTCACCCCACGTCGTGGCGTTGCCGCGTTGCGTCGGCGGGTCGACGCTCAACTACCGCCCCCCTGCTCGGGCTGCGAGCCGTAGTTGAAGGTGGCCGTGTCCAGCCTGCCGATCGCGGGGGAGTTGTTGCCGTACGACGTCGCGCTGTTCCGGTCCCCCGCGTGGTATTTCTGGTGGGCGATGCGGATGTGCTCGCGCAGAGAGTCCGCGCTCAGGTCGTCCCTGCCGGCCAGCCATTCACCGACCGCCGTATCCAGGACCTCCCGGTCCTCGGCGGAAAGTTCCGCGATGGCCGTGGCCGCCGCGGCGTCCTGCTCGGTCTCCGGCGGGTCGTCGGGCTCTCTCCGCAGCACCCTCCCCAGGAGCACCCGCCCCCGCTCCACCGCGCTGTCCGTCACCGCGGTCTGCGCGGACTGGACGACGGCGCCGGCGAAAGACGTTGCCGCGGAGGTGATGAACGGCGCGATGACAGCCGCGGCCGTCACTAGTTCGGACATGCGCTCCCCCTCTGGAATCACCTCCGATTCTACTCAACCCTCTGTGCAACGGAAGTGACTAGGCGTCACTCGACTCACACGGTCACACCCCCGCGCAACAACGGAACCGGGCGGGCATCATGGGGACGATGCCCGCCCGGCTCCGCTGCGCCCGGGCCGCTCAGCGACGCGGCGGCGTCACTCGAGCAGCTCCGCGTACGCCCCCATGGCCAGGGCGATGTCCGCCTGTGCCCAGAAGCGGTGGTACGTGAACTCGGGCGCGGCGCCGCCCGCCAGATAGCTCTCGATCTTCGACCATGCCGGGTCGTCCTGGTAGAAGGAGCGCAGCGAGACGAACGTCGACGACGAGTCGATCGTGTCGCCGTTCGGCATCGTGCCCGTCCAGCCGTTCGGCACGTACACCGGATCGTCGAACCGGTTGTAGTCGGTCCGCGTCTCCGGCACCGCGATGCCCAGCGCGTCCTGGTGGTGGTCCCACATGCCGTCCAGCAGCCCCTTCGCCACCCGCTTCGCGTCGGCGTCACCCGACCGTGCGGCGTAGTACGTCAGCACCTTGGCGTACGCACCGGCCACGCCCACGTCCTGGGTGTAATCGGCCACGGTCACGTGCAGGCCGGCGTTGGCGCCCGGTGCCGACGCGTTCCAGGTGTCGGGCCTGCCCGACCACTGGAGGGTGGAGGGCATCAGGAAGGTGCCGTCGGGGTTGACGGTCGTCTCGGACACGGCCCAGTCGACCCACTTGTCGAGCACGGCCTTCGCCTCGGCGTCACCCGTCTGCTGGTAGTACTCGGCGACCCGCTCCATCGACCATGCCTGGAAGCCGAACCACTGGTTCGACGGCGGGTCGTGGTAGACGGGCTTCTCGTCGTACGCCATGCCGTAGAAGGTCGGCGTGCCCGCCGCCGGGGCCTCGTAGCGGCCGCCGACGCTGTTGGTCGCGCCGCCCGCGATGGCTCCCTCGTCGGACTGCAGCCAGCGGTAGAACTCGATCTGCCGCTCCAGGCTCTTCGCCCAGTCGGCCTGTCCCGTCGCCGACTTGGGCTTCAGCGGTGCGTAGGCGCTCAGGGCGTACGCGGCCATCGGGTTCTGGTAGCCGCCGTGCGCGTGGCTCGAGCCGATGCGCCAGGCCCAGCCCGCGGAGGCGTCGGTCGCACCGCCCCAGGCGTAGTACCAGGACAGCAGGTAGTGGGAGCTGTCCTTGCCGGTGCCGGCCGGGCAGGCCGTCGGCCCGACACAGTCGCCGATCTTCTTGAAGTACTTGTCGTACATGGCGTAGCGCAGGTAGTCGCCCATCTTCGCGGCCTTGGCGACCGTGCCGGAGACCTCGGAGCCCTTGCCCTGCTCCTTGGCCCAGATGTCCGCCCAGTAGGCGGCCTGCACGGCGCGGGCGTCCGCGTCCGGAGCGTTGGTGAACTTCCACTGCTTGGCGTAGGACGCGTCCTTGGTGAACAGGTCCAGATAGCCGTTCGGACCGCCGTAGGCGAACCTGTCGCAGGTCGGCTGGGGCACGGTCTCCCAGACCGACTCCTGAGGCCCGCGCTGGAAGGTGTTGATGTACGAGGGCCCGGTCGCGCTCGGACCCGCCTCGCACTTGCCCGGCTCGTTGCCGTATCCGTAGACGTTGTCGACGTCCTGCAGCCAGTGCATGCCGTAGACGTCGTCGGTGCCGTACGCGCTCTTCAGCTCGGCCGCGATCGGGTCCTTGCCGGAGGCGACGGAGGGCTGGAGCTCGGCCGGGTACTGGGCGGGCTGGTCGTGTTCCGGCGCGTAGGTCGCCGGCTTGTTCGGGTCGTAGAAGGAGCCGGTGGGCTGGTCGGCATGGGTGGGGATCATGAACTTCTCCATGATCTCCCAGGCGCCGTTGAACTTCGTCCAGTCGCCGCTGATCCGGCCGTACATGGCCTGCAGCCAGATCAGATAGCTGTACGCCTCCGAGGTCGTCTCGTGCCCGTGGTCGGGGGCCTCGACGATCAGTGTCTCGACCGAGTGGTACGGGATGCCCTCGGGCGAGAAGTAGCCGTTGGCCGGGTCGGTGATCTTCCCGTACAGGTCGAGGAAGCGCTCGTCGTACTCCTTGGAACCGCCCAGCTGCGTCGCCGTCACCTCGGTCGCCGCGTGGCCGGGGGCCGTCACGGCGAAGGTGGCCGAGCCGGTGCCCTCGCTGTCGGCGGCGATGGTGACCTGCTGCGCGGTGTTCCAGTTCGACGGGGTGAAGGTGAGGCTCGCGCCGCTGCTCACGCTCAGGCCGGAGTTGCCCGCGGTGCGGGCGACGGAGGCGGTGATGTTCGACGACGGTCGCGTCGAGAGCTTGACCGCGAACGTCCCCGACCCGCCCTGCCGGACGGCGAGTTGCGTGGGTGAGACGACCACGGCGGGACCGGTGGCCACGGTGATCCCGACCGGGGAGGACTCGGCGGAGGCGCCCTGGCTGTCGTACGCCTTGGCGTAGAGCGAGTAGGAGCCGGCCGCCAGACCGGTGGCGCTGAAGGTGTACGGCGACGTGGTGTCCGTACCCAGCAGAGTCGTGTCGCTGTAGAACTCGACCTTGCTCACCGTCGCGCCGTCGGCGGCCGCGGCGGTGGCGGCCAGCGGGACGGGGTCGCCGGCCGAGAAGACGGCACCGGCGGCCGGGCTGGTCAGGACCGCGATGGGGGGCTGGTGCGCGCCCGTGCAGCCGGCACCGTTGACGGTGAAGGAGGTGGGAGCGGTGTTGGTACCGCTGTAGGAGAACTGGGCACCGGTACTGACGGCGGCACCGGCGGCGATGGAGCTGCTCCAGGCGGGCGCCTTCACGGTGACGGTACTGCCGGACTGCGACCAGGTGCCGTTCCAGCCGTTGCTCAGCCGCTGGTTCCCCGCGTAGTCGTAGGTGAGGGTCCAGTCGTCGATGGCCTCAGAGCCGCGGTTGGTGATCGTGAGGTCGGCGGTGAAGCCCGAACCCCAGTCGTTCGCCTTGTAGTCGACGCTGCACTGGACGGCGGCGGCATGGGCCGGCGCGGTGCCGGTCGCGGTCAGGGCCAGGGGGAGCGAGAGGACGGCGGCGAGTGCCGTGAGGACGCGCCGCAGCGGGCGCCGTCTTCCTGGTGGGGACATGAGGGTGACTCTCCTAGCGGCTCTGGGGAGGTGGGCATGTGAACGCTGAGCACAAGCCTTGAACCAGTGGGAGCGCTCCCACGGTGGAGGGGACGGGCAGGGCTGTCAAGAGGTGTCACAGAAACCCGTGGGCGGAGGTGCGCTCCATCAAGAAATTTGCCAAGTCCCCTTTTCCGGCGCGCGGTTCGGCGCTAGCCTCCGGTGCAACCAGTGGGAGCGGTTCCATCACTGGACGCGCCGTTTCGGCGGGTCCGAGCTGCAAGGAGTCGCTCATGCGTCACCCCCCGCACCTCCCCGTCGCGCCGCCCGGCGGCCCGCCGTCACCGGACGGCTGCACCCTGCGGCGGCTCGCTCCTTTGCGGGTCGATCCTCCCGAGCCAATGGATTCGTCCGCGGAATCCGGCCACTTTGGCTGGGAGCGCTCCCATGCAGAAGTCGGTTCCGGCCGGCCAGCTGCACGCCCCCACTCTGCTCCGTCGACGAGAGGAAACGTCACCTCATGAGCCGCGACACAATGAGCCGCGACACCGCGCCACCCCTGCGCAGAAAGCGGACCGCGCTGCTGGCCGCATGCAGCCTGCTCGCCACCGGCGCCGGTGCGGTCACCGTCATGCAGACGCCGGCCGCCGCCGCCGCGCTCGCCTGCAGCGTCGACTACAGGACCAGCGACTGGGGCAGCGGCTTCACCGCCACGGTGGACATCAAGAACACCGGCAGCACCGCCATCGACAACTGGGCGCTGACCTACGCCTACGCGGGGAATCAGCAACTGGGCAACGGCTGGAACGGCAGCTGGTCGCAGTCCGGGAAGGCCATCACGGTCAAGGGCCCCGACTGGAACCGCTCCATCGCGGCCGGCGCCACCGTCTCGCCGGGCGCCCAGTTCTCCTACAGCGGCGCCAACACCGCCCCGACGTCCTTCGCCGTCAACGGCGTGGCCTGCAACGGCGACACCACCCCCACGGACCCGCCCACGGACCCGCCGACCGACCCGCCCACGGACCCGCCGACCGACCCGCCGACCGGTGAGAAGGCGGACAACCCGTTCGCCGGCGCCAAGCTGTACGTGAACCCCGAGTGGTCCGAGAAGGCCGCCTCCGAACCGGGCGGCAGCCGTATCGCGGACACCTCCACCTCGGTGTGGCTGGACCGCATCGCGGCGATCGAGGGCGTCAACGGCGGAATGGGCCTGCGCGACCACCTGGACGAGGCGCTCGTCCAGTCCGGCGGCGACCCGCTCGCCATCAACGTCGTCGTCTACGACCTGCCCGGCCGCGACTGCGCCGCCCTCGCCTCCAACGGCGAGCTCGGGCCGGAAGAACTCCCGCGCTACAAGAGCGAGTTCATCGACCCGATCGCGGAGACAGTTGCCGATCCCAAGTACCGGGACCTGCGCATCACCACGGTCATCGAGATCGACTCGCTGCCCAACCTCATCACCAACGCGGGCAGCCGGCCCACCGCCACCCCGCAGTGCGACGTGATGAAGGCGAACGGCAACTACGTCAAGGGCGTCGGCTACGCGCTGTCCAAGCTCGGTCCGATCCCCAACGTGTACAACTACATCGACGCCGGACATCACGGCTGGCTCGGCTGGGACGACAACTTCGGACCGGCCGCCGAGCTGTTCGCCGAGGCCGCCAAGGCCGAGGGCAGCAAGCTGGAGTACGTCCACGGGTTCATCACCAACACCGCCAACTACGGTCCCGTCAAGGAGCCGTACTTCACGATCGACGACTCGGTGAACGGCACCTCCGTGCGCCAGTCCAAGTGGGTCGACTGGAACCGCTACGTCGATGAGCTGTCGTACGCGCAGGCATTCCGCGGACGCCTGGTCCAGGCCGGCTTCGACTCGGACATCGGCATGCTGATCGACACGTCCCGCAACGGCTGGGGCGGCGCCGCCCGGCCCACTGGACCGGGAGCGCAGACCAACGTCGACACCTACGTCAACGGTGGCAGGCTCGACCGCCGAATCCACCTCGGCAACTGGTGCAACCAGGCAGGGGCAGGACTCGGCGAGCGGCCGCAGGCGGCTCCCGAGCCGGGCATCGACGCCTACCTGTGGGTCAAGCCGCCGGGTGAGTCCGACGGCTCCAGCAAGGAGATCCCGAACGACGAGGGCAAGGGCTTCGACCGGATGTGCGACCCCACGTACACCGGCAACGCCCGCAACGGGAACAGCATGTCCGGCGCGCTGGGCGACGCCCCGGTCGCAGGCCACTGGTTCTCCGCACAGTTCCAGGAGCTCATGAAGAACGCGCACCCCGCGCTCTAGGGAGACTCCCGGGACACGGCTCGGGAACCGGAGCCGGGATCAGGAGCCGGGCCATCGGATCACCGCCGCAGGCGGCCCGGTGGCCCGGCGCCCCGCGCCTGACGCGACCCGGCCGGCCTGGACAGTCCACGACCCGCAACTTAGGGTCATGGCCCAGGGCGCCGAGGCGCGTCCGTACGGTCCGCTGTGGAGAACGTGATGGTCACCCTTGCCGATGTCGCCCGCCATGCCGGAGTCTCGGCCAGCACCGTCAGCTATGTGCTCAGCGGGAAGCGCTCCATCTCCGCCGGCACCCGCGAGCGGGTGAACCGCAGCATCGAGGAACTCGGCTACCGCCCCCATGCGGGCGCCCGGGCTCTCGCCAGCAGCCGCTCCGACGTCATCGCCCTCATGGTCCCGCTGCGCACCGACCTCTATGTGCCCGTGATGCTCCAGATCGCCATGGCGGTCACCACCACCGCCCGCGCCCACGGCTACGACGTCCTGCTCCTCACCGGCGAGGAGGGCGCGGACGCCGTGCGCCGCGTCGAGGGCAGCGCGGTCGCCGACGCGATGATCGTCATGGACGTCGAGGCCGACGACGAGCGCCTGCCGCTGCTGCGCGAGGCGCGGCGGCCCTCCGTCCTCATCGGGCTGCCCGCCGACGCCGCCCACCTCAGCTGCGTCGACCTCGACTTCGAGGCCGCCGGGGCACTGTGCGTGGAACACCTCGCCGGACTCGGCCACCGGCAGATCGCGTTCGTCGGCGAGGCGCCCGGGGTCTACGAACGCCGCACCGGCTTCGCCGAGCGCACCCTCGCCGGCCTGCGGTCGGCCGCCGGCGCGCACGGACTGCGGCTGCTCCACAGGCCCTGCGCGAGCGGCTGGACCGCCGTGGACGCCACGCTCGGCAGGATTCTCGAGGAACGCCCCGGCACCACCGCCTTCGTGGTCCAGAACGAGGCCGCCGCCGACCCGCTGCTCGCCCTGCTGCGCCAGCGGCGGCTGGCCGTGCCGGAGGACGTCTCGGTCGTGGCGATCTGTCCCGACCAGGTCGCGGAGCGGGCCTCGGTCCCGCTCACCTCGGTCGCTGTCCCGGCCCAGGAGATGGGCAGGCGCGCGGTGGAGCAGGTGGTGGCCGTGCTGGACGGCCGGGAGGCCGCCGGTACGGTACTGCTGCCGCCCGAACTGGCCGTCCGGGCCAGCTCCGGACCGGCGCCCCGCTGACCGGCCGCCCGACGACCCGGAGAGAGGACACCGCCGTGGGCACACCCGCCGCTGACGCGCGCGCGGAGTTCCAGGAGTTCTTCGAGCGCCACTACGCGGAGCTGGCCCGCCTCGCCCATCTGCTGACCGGCGAGGCCGACGCCGCCGACGACCTCGCCGCGGACGCGATGCTGGCGCTCTGGCACCGCTGGGACCGGGCCCGTGCCGCAAAGCATCCCGCCGCCTACGCCCGCGGTGTGGTCGCGAACCTCGCCCGCAGCCGCATCAGGAGCGCCGTCCGCGAGCGCCGCCGTGTCGCGCTGTTCTGGTCGCGGCGCCCCGACTCGGTGGAGGGCCCCGACGTGCCCGGGGTCGTCGACGTGCAGGAGGCTTTGCGCGCGCTGCCGTTCCGCAAGCGCGCCTGTGTCGTACTGCGCCACGCCTTCGACCTGTCGGAACGCGACACGTCCCTGGTGCTCGGCATCTCGGTCGGCACGGTCAAGAGCCAGACCTCCAAGGGCATGGCGGAACTGCAACGGCTGCTGGGCCCCAGGGCGGCCGCCGATCTGGTCGGAGGCAGGAAGTGACGGACGACGAGGTACGCCGGCGGCTCCGGGAGGCGGCGCGGTCGCACCGCCCCGACCGGGCGCGGATACTCGCCCGTATCGAGCGCGGCATGGCCGAGGAGCCGGGCCCGGCCGTCCGGCCGTCCGTGCGCCGCGCCGGCCGGTTGCGGATCGCCGGAGCGGCGGCTGCCGTCGTCGCGGTCCTGGCCCTCGGCGGTTACGCCGTGGCGGCCATGGGCCACGACGAGAACGACCGTGGCGGCGTGGCGGCGCCCCCGGCCACGCCCTCCGCGCCGACCGGAACCGGTGAGGGCCGGCTGCTGGCCGACGGCTCGGTGGACCCGCACAGCAACAGCTACTGGGCGCAGTCCAACGTGACCGTGCACAACACCGGGGAACTGACCTCGCTCACCGTGGAACTGCGCATCGCCATGACCGGCGGCGTCGAGAGCACCGGCAACTGGCGCACCCGGCCCGCCGCCGACTTCGACTTCTCCGTACGGAAGGAGGCCGACGCCCTCGTCTACCGCTGGGTGCTGCGGCGCGGCCGCACCGTCCCGCCGGGCCGGCACGTCTTCGCCGGCCAGTACAACCACGCCGAGGGCGGACGCGACGCCGGCGGCGACACGTACACCGTCCGGACCGAGGCGTCGGGCGAACCAGTGGAGGCCGGCGGGGGGTTCGCGCCCACGGGGCCGTGATCCGGATCACGGAGGAAGCCCGCTCCGCCCGGCAACCCCGCCTCCCTCGGTGGCGACCTGCACGCGTAGGTCTTCACCCCCCCACCGAAGGGACCGGAACAATGAGCCGACACAAGCGGAGTCCACGCCGCCGCAGGGCGGTCGCCGCGCTGGGCGCGGCGTTCGGGCTGACCGCCGCCGGCATCGTCACCAACAGCATGCTCACGTCCGCCGGCGCGGCAGCCTCCTGGCCGACGCCGAGGGGCGAGAAGGCGGTGACCGCCACCATCGAGGTCTCCGGGACCTACGACGGCGGCCTGAAGCGCTTCTACGGCAGCGGCGACCTCGGTGACGGCGGCCAGGGCGAGGGCCAGGACCCGGTCTTCAAGCTCAAAGACGGCGCGGTGCTGAAGAACGTCGTCCTCGGCACCCCCGCCGCCGACGGCGTCCACTGCATGGGCAGCTGCACCCTCCAGAACGTCTGGTGGGAGGACGTCGGCGAGGACGCGGCGAGTTTCAAGGGCAAGTCGTCGGGCTCCGTCTACTCCGTCTACGGCGGGGGCGCGCGGAAGGCGTCCGACAAGGTCTTCCAGTTCAACGGTGCGGGCAAGCTCGTCGTCACCAGGTTCCAGGTCGCCGACTTCGGCAAGCTCGTCCGCTCCTGCGGCAACTGCTCGACGCAGTACCGGCGTTCGATCATCGTGAACGACGTCGACGTCACCGCGCCCGGGAAGTCGCTCGTCGGCATCAACGGCAACTACGGCGACACGGCCGCGCTGCGCAACATCCGCATCCACGGCGACGGCGGCCGCAGGATGGAGCTGTGCGCGCGCTACGAGGGCAACGACGACGGCGACGAGCCGAGGAAGATCGGCAGCGGTCCCGACTCCACCCACTGCCGTTACGGTCCCTCGGACATCAGCTACGACTGAGGACCCGGCGAACGGTGAAGGCCCCCGTCGGGGCCTTCACCGTGACCGCCCGGGTCAGTCCGTGCTCCGCCAGGGCGTCCAGCCGTCCAGATACACCTCCCGTGTCGCCGACGCCGCCCGGAAACGGTCCAGTTGGGGCCGGTTCTCCGGGACGGTGATCCGGGCGCCGGGGCCGGTGTTGCGGTACTCGGCGTACCGCTGCGCCCGCCACGGGTGGGCGTCCCGCATGTCGGTGTACGGCTCGACGGCGTCGATGCCCGCCCCGATCCGGCTGTCGCGCACCACCAGCGAAGGCCACGCGGTCGGGTCCGAGCTCGGCACCCACGGCCGGGACAGCTTGTACGCGCCGTCCTCCGCGCCGCTGGTGAAGCGGCATCGCACCGCGAGGAAACCGTACGGGTTCGCGCGGGCGGTGGACGGGGCGAACACCATGCCCTTGGGCGTGAAGTCCACGTCCCGGGCGAGGGTGTGGAAGCGGCAGTGCTCGAACACCGCGCGCGCCCGTCCGAAGACGAAGTCGACGTCCCCCTCGACGTAGCAGTGCGAGAAGTACTGCCGGGCGACGGCGGACAGCGCGGGCGAGTCGGTGTAGAGCGTGTCCTGGTGGCCGAGGAAGCGGCAGTGGTGGAACGCCGAGCGGTCGCCCATCACCTTGAGCGCGACGGCCTGGGTCGAGCTGATCTCCGGATGATCGGCCCGCAGCCAGTCGTTGGCGAAGGTGATCCAGCGGGCGGTGAAGCCCGCGGCGCGCACCGTGGTGGTGGCGGAGCCGCTGGTCCCGTGGGTGCCGGAGCCGTCCGGCCGCGGGGTGCCGGCCGCGTTGTCGTACACGAGGACGACGTCGCGCGGGTCGCGGCTCGCGCCGATGAGCGTGAGCCCGGCGTGGGTGTCCGGGACCGTCACCACCTCGCGGTAGGCCCCGGGCGCGACGACCAGGGTCCGGCCGGGGCCGCCCGCCGCCGACACGGCGGCCTGGACGGTCCTGTGGTCGCCGAGCCCGCCGGGGTGGACGTACAGCGTCCGCGGTGTGAGCCGGGCCGTGGGGGAGCCGAACGGGCCGAAGGGGCCGGGCCGGCCGGCGGCGGCGCCCCCCCCGGGGACGGCCAGGGCGAGAGGCGCCCCCGCCCCCGGGGCCAGCCCAGTACCGTGGGGGTACCCGGGGGGGTGTGTGGGGAGGGTGTGGGACTAACGCCCGCA
>NZ_JBEZKP010000050.1:0-55457 GCF_040706335.1 Streptomyces sp. NPDC048389
GGGCCCGTAGGTGAGCTGGTATGTGGGGCGGCGTGGGTCGGTAGTCTCCCGGCCCGGGGCGGGGGGCGCCCCCCCCCGGCCCCGGGCCTGTCGCTCGGACCGTGCAGGCGGCGAGACGGACGAGGGTGGTGTCGGCGGCCTCGCCCGGCCTCGCCCGTCCTCGTACGTCACCGTCACCGTCGCCGCCGCCGGCGCGCCGTCGCCGTCGCGTCGACCGCGGCCGCTCCGCCCGGCGGGGCGGGGGTCCGCGCGGGGACGGTCGGCGGTCGCGGACGCGATGGCGTCGCCGGTCGGCGCGGGTTTCCCGCCCTCCGCTTCCGACCGCCGGTCCGGTGCGGGATGCCGGTCCGTGGTGCGGGCGTGCCCGACCGCCGGTCCGGTGCGGGCGTGCCGGTCTGCTTCCGACCGTCTGTCCGGTGCGGGATGCCCGCCTACCCCGGACGGCCCGTTCGTCCCGTCCCGCCCCGTGTCATTTCACGCCGGGATCTTGTCAGCCCGCAGCGGATCGCGGGCGGCGGGGCTTGCCACCCCCCGCCGGGGATGGGAGAGGATGGCGGCATCCGTACGAAGGGAAATACACGGTGACCATCGATCCGTCCTCGATTCCGAATTTCGGGGGCCAGCCCAAGCCCCAGGCCGCAGGACCGGCGGGCCCCGTCGTTCCCGACCAGGATCTCGTCAAGCAGCTCCTCGACCAGATGGAGCTGAAGTACGTCGTCGACGACGAGGGTGACCTCGCGGCGCCGTGGGAGGACTTCCGCACGTACTTCATGTTCCGTGGCGAGAACGAGCAGCAGGTGTTCTCGGTGCGGACGTTCTACGACCGTCCCCACGCGGTCACCGAGAAGGCCAAGATCCTCGACGCGATCGACGACTGGAACCGCCGCACGCTGTGGCCGAAGGTCTACACGCACCTGCACGAGGAGGAGGGTGCGGAGCTGCCGACGATCCGCCTCATCGGCGAGGCCCAGATGCTGATCGGCACGGGCGTGAGCCTCGAGCACTTCGTGTCGTCCACGGTCAGCTGGGTGCGCGCGTCGATCGAGTTCGACAAGTGGCTCGCGGAGCAGTTCGGCCTGGCCGTCAAGGAGGAGGAGAAGCCCGCCGACGACGCCTGACGCGTCGGTGCGGTTCTCACGGCCCGGCCGGCTCCCGATCCTGGTGATCGCGGGCCGACCGGGCCGCTTCGTCTCCCGGTGCCGCTCCCGCTCCGGACGCCAGGGACTTCAGGCGGGCCACCGCCGCGCGCAGAACGTCCGCCTTCTTGAGAACGCGAACCGAACGAACGGCGCACCCTCCTCACGGTGGTCGAAGAAGACCGCGTTCGGGATGGCGACCACACCGCGGCGCGCGGCAGAAGGCGAAGCCGTCCGATTCGGCGATCGCGTACTGGAACGGTCCCGCGCCGACGTACGTCAGGAACTGCTTCGTGGAGCGGACGGCGGTCACGAGTTCTGCGGTACCGGTCACCCAGGCCACTCCTCGTTCACACACTCATTCGTATGTGGCGCACCGGGCTCACCGGGGTCCGCCGTCGCCGACCGGATCCGCGCATCCGCGCCGCGCGACCGAACGCACCACGCGGTCGGGGACGGAATCGGTGGATCGCAGGGGCACCCCGGGCATCATGCTTCGAGGAGAGCGGTCAGGACGACGGCGGGGTCGGCGTCAGGCGGTCCGGCCGGCCACCAGGTGCCCTGGCCCTTGGTGTACGGGTACCACAGACCGTCCCGGCCCAGGCGCAGTTGGGCGTCGCGGCCCTCGACGGTCCAGCGGTTGCGCCAGGAGCGGAGCCGGGGCGTTCTGCCGTCGGCCCAGTCCGCTCGCAGCGCCTCGCGGTCGCGCTCCAGACGGGAGGCGGGTGGGGTCCAAGGGTTTTCCAGCACGTCCAGGGATGCGACGCCGCCGTGCCGCCAGGCGCGGGTGGCGGCGGCGAGTTCGCGGGGGGTGCGGCCGCAGTTCGAAGCGATCTGGGCGAAGTCCTCCAGGGTGTGGTGAGCGGCGGCGAAGCGGACGGCGTCCTGCCATTCGGTGAGCGGGACGGGCGGAGCCGTGTCGGCATGCCGCGCGCCGAGGGCTCCGGCGAGCAGATGGTGCGCACGCATCGCGGCGTCCGCGGCGAGCAGTTCGAGTGCGGCCGGGTCCACGCCTGGCTCCGGGACGGCCGAGTCCACCAGCGCGGGGCCGCGGCCGGCCCGTTCCGGCAGCGGCGGCGGGGCAGGCAGGGTCGGCAGGTCGGTGCGTGAGGCGAAGGCGGGTCCTGCGGGATCGCCGGTCCGCGCCGGGGACCCGCCCGGATCCGCTCGTGCCGTTGTCGCAGACACCGCGGCTTCGGCGGAGGCGCGGGCGGTGTTGCGGCGGCCGAGCTCGTCCATCAGCTCCTGCTCGCCGCGCCCCCGCAGGAGCAGCAGCACGAAGGGGTCGCGGTCCAGAAGCCGGGCGACCTGGTAACAGAGGGCCGCGGCGTGTTTGCAGGGGTAGCCCCAGTCGGGGCAGCCGCACTCGGGGTCGAGGTCCCGTGGGCCGGGCAGCAGCGGGACACCGGCGGCTGCCGCGTCGTCGGCGAGCCCGGCGGGCATCTCGCCGTCCAGCAGTGCGGCGATGTTGGCGGCCCGCTCGGCGATCATGTCGAGCAGCCGGTCCCACTGCTGGTCCGTCAGCTGTTCGACCTGGACCGTGGAACGGTACGGGGTGCGGCGGCTGCCCTGCACCGGGGCGGCAGCCGAGCCGGGGGCGACGGTGACCGGTCCGACCCCGGGGTGCGGCGGCTGCCCTGCACCGGGGCGGCAGCCGAGCCGGGGGCGACGGTGACCGGTCCGACCGCGCCGCCGCGCGCGTAGGTCCGGCCTCGCGACAGGCGGCCGGAGTCCAAGGAGGACTCCTCCAGGGAACGCAGCCATGCGCGGCCCCACCAGGAGGCGGCGAAGGGCGCGCGGCTGCCCTTGGCCGGCGGGAGTGCGTCGAAGGTACGGGCAGCCGACTCGCCCGGCCGGCTACGCCCGGTCATCGTCCCGTCCTTCGCAGTGTGACCAGTTCGGCCAGTTCGCTGTCGCTCAGTTCGCTGAAGGCCGCCTCGCCAGAGCCGAGCACCGAGTCGGCCAGTTCCCGCTTCTGGCGGAGCATCTCGGCGACCCGGTCCTCCACGGTGCCCTCGGCGATCAGCTTGTGCACCTGAACCGGCTGGGTCTGTCCGATCCGGTAGGCGCGGTCGGTGGCCTGGTCCTCCACGGCCGGGTTCCACCAGCGGTCGTAGTGGATGACGTGTCCGGCCCGGGTCAGGTTCAGACCGGTCCCGGCGGCCTTGAGGGACAGCAGGAACACCTTCTTCTCGCCGGTCTGGAAGGCGTCGACCATCTCCTCGCGGCGTTTGACCGTGGTGCCTCCGTGCAGGAACAGGGTGTCCACGCCGCGGTCGGCCAGGTGGCGTTCGATCAGCGCGCCCATGGCCACGTACTGGGTGAAGACCAGGGCCGACCCGTCCTCGGCCAGGACGGTGTCCAGGAGTTCGTCCAGGAGTTCCAATTTCCCCGAGCGGCCCGGGAGCTTGACGTCCGCGGGTTCCTTCAGGAACTGCGCGGGGTGGTTGCAGATCTGCTTCAGGCCGGTGAGGAGCTTCATCACCAGGCCGCGCCGGGTGATGCCCTGCCTCTCCTCGATCTCGGCCATGAGCTCGCGTACCAGCGCCTCGTACAGTGAGACCTGTTCCTTCGTCAGGGACACCGGCTGGTCGGTCTCGGTCTTGGGCGGCAGTTCGGGCGCGATGCCGGGGTCGGACTTGCGCCGGCGCAGCAGGAAGGGGCGGACCAGGGCGGCCAGCTGCCGGGCGGCCTGTTCGTCGCGGTCGCCCTCGACGGCCGTGGCGTAGCGGTCACGGAAGGAGGTGAGCGTGCCGAGCAGGCCGGGGGTGGTCCAGTCGAGCAGTGACCACAGTTCGGACAGGTTGTTCTCGACCGGGGTGCCGGTCAACGCGACCCTTCCCCGGGAGGGGATCCGGCGCAGGGCCTGGGCGGTGAGCGCGTGCGGGTTCTTGACGTGCTGGGCCTCGTCGGCGACGAGCAGGCCCCAGGGCTGCTCGGTGAGGCGTTCGGTGTCGCGGCGCATGGTCCCGTAGGTGGTCAGGACGAAGCCGCCGTCCGCTCCGCCGTCGAGGCCGGCCAGGTCACGACCGGGGCCGTGGAAGCGGCGCACCGGGGTGGCGGGTGCGAAGCGCCGGATCTCGCGCTCCCAGTTGCCGAGCAGCGAGGCGGGGCAGACCACCAGGGTCGGGCCGGCGGTGGTCTTCCGCTCCTGGCGACGCAGGTGGAGAGCGATCAGGGTCACGGTCTTGCCCAGGCCCATGTCGTCGGCGAGGCAGCCGCCCAGGCCGAGCGAGGTCATCCGGTGCAGCCAGTTCAGGCCGCGCAGCTGGTAGTCGCGCAGGGTTGCGGCCAGGGCTTTCGGCGGCCCCTGGGGCTCGCGCGCGGCGCGAGCCTCGGGGTCGGCGATCCGGGAGCGCAGCTCCTCCAGTACGCCGCTCGCGGTGACCGCCACCTGTTCGCCGTCCACCTCCACGCTGCCGGTGAGCGCGGCGCCCAGGGCGTCGATCGGGGTGAGCGGGGCCGTCCTGGACTGCGCGGCCCGGCGCAGCCGGCGGACCAGATCCGGGTCCACGACCACCCACTGGTCGCGCAGCCGCACGATCGGCCGGTGTGCCTGGACCAGCCGCTCCAGCTCCTCCTCGGTGAGCTCCCGGTCTCCGAGCGCGACCCGCCAGCGGAAGTCCAGCAGGCCGCCGGAGGACAGGAACGACTCGGCCGCAGACTGCGTTCCCTGTCGGCGTACGGGTTCCAGGACGCCGGAGGCCGTCAGCTCGTGTACCAGCTCCTTGGGCCAGTGCACGGCGACGCCGGCGGCGGCAAGGCTTTCCGCCGCGTCGCCCAGCAGCGCCTGGGCCTCCTCGTCGGACAGCTCCAGGCCGGCCGGGGCGGCGGAGTCCAGCAGCCGTCCGGCCGGGGGCCAGGCGCGGGCGGCCCGGCGCAGCGTCAGCAGGGTGTCCACCTGGGCCCGTGGGCCGAACAGTTCGGGGGCGGTGGCCCTGCCGGACCACAGGTCCGCGGCGTCGACGAGAACCGTGGGATCGGCCAGACTGCGCAACTGGACCACGGCCCGGAAGGAGTCCGCGCGGTTCAGTTCCAGCCGCAGCGAGACAGCCAGACCCGCGTCGCGGCCGGCAGCGACCTCCGCCGCCCACCCCCGCTGCTCGGGCACGGACTGCGGGGCGCGTACCGCGAACGCCGGTCCGCCGGTCACCTGGCGGGCGGAGGGAGGGCGGGCGAGGGAATCGGCCATGGCATCCAGGAAGGCCCGCAGCAGTGGCTCGGCCGCCGGAAGCGCGAGGGGGGAGACTCCAGGGACCGCGACCGCGCGGGCCTGAGGAGGCATGGCGGCGGCAAGGGTGGCCAGCCGCTCGTGGTCCTCGGTGTCCAGCGGGCCGACCCGCCAGGCGTCGAATCCTTCGGGTGACACCCCGGGCAGTATCCGGCCACGGGCGAGGAGACGCAGTCCCAGCAGGGCCGCTGTGCCCCAGAACGCGGTACCGGCCGATGCCCGCCCGCTGCCGTCCGCACCGAGTGCCCGGCAGCGGGTCAGCAGCGGCAGCGCCTGCTCCACGGAGAGCGATACGGCGGCCACCCGCGCCCGGCGCACGGACGAACCGTGCGGGCGGACCACGGTGAGTTCCTCGGGTTCCATCCCGAGGTTCGGTGGCTCGCTCCCAGGCGCCCAGAACGCCATCCGTCCCGTCCGAGGGGGATCCGCGGGAAGGAACACCGCCTCGCCCAGGGCGAGCTCCGGCAACCCGGCAAACATCCGTTCCCGGTCCGGAGTCGCCGACTCGGGCTCCGCCGACGGATAGACCTTCGCCCTCACGTCCACTCCTGGCCTGGCTTCCGCAACTGTTCGGGAGGGCGCGGGTGGTAGCCCACGTGCCCTCGGCAGGTCAAGGCTATCCGCGCAGACGGACAGCGACTGCCAGAAGTGTTTCGCCCACTCGGCGCAGTGCGGAAAGATGTCGCCGGCACCTGCCAGTGACCGGCGCGACCCCTTCGCGATCGCAGCCCGTCACCGGTGTCGGAATCCACCTCCGCCTTGAGGGAACTTTTTGCCGTGACCGCCGAGCCCGTGCCCACGTACCAGTTGAAGATCGCCCTGCGAGACACCAGCCCGCCGGTCTGGCGCCGGGTCACTCTGCCCGCCGACACCTCGCTCGGCTGCCTGCACGACATCGTCCAGGTGTGCTTCGGCTGGGACGACTCGCACCTGCATTCGTTCACCGAACCTGACTCCGGGCGCCAATTCGTCGACCTCGACGCACCGGTGGACCGCGATCCTTTCCACGATGCCGACGAGGAGTCCGTGACCGTGGCGGAGGTGCTGCCCTACGAAGGCGGCCGGCTCGATTACACCTACGACTTCGGCGACGACTGGCGGCACCGGATCACGCTGGAGAAGATCCTTCCCGCGTCCACCCCCGACCGACGCGTCAGCTGTACCGGGGGCCGCCGCGCCATGCCCTGTGCCGAGGACATCGGGGGAGCCTGGGGGCTGCAAGCCGTACTCGACGCCGTCGCGGACCGAGGCGCACCGGCCCCCGAGCCGTGGACCGACCTGGTGGAAACCCTGCGCGAGCAGGGCTTCGACCCCGCCCGCTTCGACCGCGACGCCCTGGACCGGGAACTGGCCGGCCTGGACCCACAGCCGCCCACGGCCACCCCGGGATCAGGCCCGGCCGAAACCGCCCCCGGTGGGCGGCGCTGTTCCTGTGGCGAGGTCCACGACGACGAGGACGGCGATGACCGGGACATGGATTCCCCGGTGCGACCCGTCTCCCTGGCACCGCGCGCGGAACTCGCCGCTGCCGCCCGGCAGGTGCCGCTGATCGCCTCCGCGCTCCGCCTGGCCCACTGGTGCCAGGGCGGACGAGCCGTTACGTCCCGGGACGTGCTCAAGCCCGCACTGGGCCGCCAGGCCGTCCAGGAACTCGAACTCTGGACCCAGGACGACGAGCTGAGCGAACTCCGGCCCGAGGAGCGCGACAAGCGGCTGACCCGCCTGCGCAGCTCCGGTGACCTGTCCTGCCTGGACGGCCCCTGGCAGCTCGCCGTGTACGCGGACCTGGTGGAGATCGGCAAAGGCATCGCCCACCCCGGTACCGGCCTGCCCGCCACCGTGGGAGACGAGGGAGTACTGGACCTCTGGTGCCATGCGCTCGAGGACGAACTCGACAACCTGAACGACCTCGGGAACCTCGGGCTGCCCCCGGTGCTGCTGAGCGGGCTGGGCATGGAGGACGAGGACGGCGCCGGCCTGGCAGCGGTGGTGCTGCGGGCACTGTACGAGGTTCCCGACGGTGAATGGCTGGACAGCGCGCTGCTCGTCGGCGCCCTTCGCGAGGGCCTTCCGAAGCAGCAGGCACGACTGGTCGAGCTGTTTCTCCTGCAGATCCTCGACCGGGCGGCCTCTGCCCTTGCCGAGTACCAGGCGGCGGAAGTCGAGAGCGGCCCGCAGACGAGCCGACAGCGCGATCACATCGTCCTCGGCATCCTCGGCATCGAGGCGGGCACCGAGGACAGTGACGGCACCCCGCCGGCCGGGACACGGTTCAGGCTCACCCCACTTGGACGCCACGGGCTGCGCGAGTACCTGCTCGCCGAGGGATTCCACGCCCCGCTCATCGGCGAACTGGCCGACGCCGACGCCCTGACGCTGCTCGACGCCCTGCTCGACTACGACCAGGACGCCGCCCATGCCGAGATCGCCGGGTGGATCAGCCATCGGGGCCAGGGCCCGGCCGCTGTCCAGCTCATCGACGCCTGCGCCGGGTTGGAGGCCGACGCGGCCCTCCGCCGCCTTGCCGCCGCGCCGGTGCTCGCGGAACTCGACGAAGCCAGAGCGCTCGCGGTCCTGCGCAAAGCCGCGGTTTCGGGTGTCCCCGGCTGCGCCGAGACCGCGGCGATCGCGCTGGCCGACCGTGGTGAGATCCCCGAGGGACACGGTCCGGAACTCCGGCTGTGGGGGCTCGTGGACCATCTGTGGGGCCCGCTCGGCGTGGCGGACGAGGCACTCGCCATGTTCCTGGAACAGGAGGAGGACTCGGTACTGCCGCTCCTGGAGCAGGCCGCCGACGACCTGTGGCGCTGCGACCACCCCGCCACCGGGGCCGTTCTGGATGCGGCGGGGCGACTTCTGAGGGCTCGGGACAAGGCGCTGGCCAAGCGACTACGCAGGTCCGCGACCAAAGTCGGATCACAGCGTCGAGGATGAGGAGCCGACGCGCTGACCGCTGCGCGACGCTGAGGCCGACAGAGGCTGTGCTCGATCCGCTCGAGTCCGGTCAGCTCTCCCTGCCTTGTTGTTCGGGATGAGCGAGCCATTCGTAGGGCTCACCCAGGGGGTCCGGGTGTGGCTTTCAGCTCTCTGCCGTCTGTGGCTGACTCCGATTCGCCCACAGCCCCGCACGAGCACTGACCTGGCGCATCCGCCGCCTCGGCGAACGCCACGCGCCCGGCCCACGAGCCCAAGCAGCCAACGCGCACCACGCCGCAGCGCACCCACCGCTCCGCGCCCGCAGGAACCCCAGACACGGCGACGCTGATCACCCCTACGCCCAGCCGCCGCGATCAGCGACGCCCTTGTACGGCGCTTCCGCAGCACCCACCTGCCCGCCCCGGAAAACCCCCAGGACACGCCTCCCGACCCAAGCACCGCGCCCCGCCCTCAGCGCCCGCCGCGCGATCCGTGAACGACGCCGCTCGTCATGCCCCCAGCACTGTTTCGGCTTCTGGTACCCCTGCTTGGAGTGGCCGACAAGCAGCGCGGGGAGCGGTTCTGCGCCGCCAGGTGCACCCATGCCTGGCACCAGCCAGTCCGGAATCAACTCGGTGGATTCGGGCTGCCCGCAAGGCGTTGAGCCGTAGACTCCGGCAGTCGACGCCGACGACGTCCGGCCGTTGCGCGCGCCCGCGGGGAGGAGATCGCATGCAGGACCCTTCGGACTCGATGGAGATCGCCGAGCCTGAGGAGAACGGCCGGAGCGATACCGCCGACTCACCTGTTGTGGACGATCCGACGTCCGACTCGGACATCGACGCGACGACGACGTCGACGGTCCTGGTGGAGGTGCTCCCAGGGGTGGCCGTCGTCGCCGGTGAGGTCCCGCCGGAGCTGAAGCCCGATCTGATCGACTTCGGGATAGTGCCGGCTGCCGACCGCAAGCAGATCTCAGCGATCCTCGCCTCGATCGGGAACGCGGCGACCGTGGTCGGCAATCTCGGAAACGCGTTCGCCGGCGTGCAGGGGCTCTACAGGATCGGCGACACGGCACAGACCCTGCTGAACAGCGGCGCGACGCTCGCCGTCAAGGACGGCGCGAACCTCGGAACAGTGATGGTTCCTGGCCGCATCCTGCATGCGGCCCGCTTCTACCCCGTGAATGCGGTGAGCAAGGCGCAGACCGCGGCCTCGATCGGGCCGGCGCTGGCCATGGTCGCCCTTCAGATGATGCTGAGTGAAGTCTCGGGCCTCGTCAGGACCAACCTCGCGGTGACAAGTCAGGTCCTCACCACCATCCGCAAGGATCAGTGGGCCGAACTGACAGGGCTCGTCGCCGCCATCGATCGCGCGGTCGATCAGGCGCGAGAGATCGAGTCGGTCCCGACGTCCTTGTGGGAGGACGTCGCGGGCAGTGGAGCGCTGCTGCAGAAGCAGCTTGAGCTCTACCAGGGGAACGTCCGCGACCACGTCAGGCAGATCGGTCGGGCCGACGCACGCAGCCACCGCGAGTATCTGCAGACGAACGCCGAGGCGATCGCCTTCGACGCCTACGCCCTCCTGTCCTCCCTCAAGGCATGGACCGGGTATCACGCGCTCCGCGCCGCGAGGGCGAGAGCCGCTGGACGCGAAGACGCCGCCGAGGCGCAATACGCCGAGGTCATCGCGCGCGACACCCGCGCGGAGTTCGACTCCGCTCTCGCCGAGTCGACGAGCCTCGTCGACGCGCTGGCGCGGGAGCTGCGGATCACCGCCGAGCTCCCCGGACCCGACGCATGGCCGCTGCCGGGGAAGCGGAAGGACGTGAAGGCAGCCCGCGAAGTCTCCGCCCGGCTTCTGGAGGCGATCGAGCCTCTTGCCGATACTCTCCATCCGCCGGCCCCTCCGCTCGAGGCTCCGGGCGTTGTCTGCGCACCCGAATCGCTGGATTCAGAGCCGTACCTTCGCATTCTGCGATGGCTTCTCGAGGACGGTGAGGCCCTACGTGTCCTCGGCTTCCCCGACCAGCTCGATGCCCTCGGCCCCATTTCCGCGATCGTTGGCGGAGCGAAGGAGAAGTTGGCGGCAGCGAGGGACAAGGCTGCGGCAAAGACACTGGTCGCCGTCACGGATCGCCGCATCATCACGGCCAAGACGAACGCATTCCTCGAGCAAGCCGAGATCCGTCAAGTTATCCTGATCGACCAGGTGCGATACGTCCGAGCAACGACCACACAGGACAGAAGCGCGCGCTTGGCGATCGACCTCATCACGCGCGAAGAGAACATCCGGTGGCTCTTCCACGCTGACATAGACAACACTCAAGTGGACGCGCTCGCCGCCGTGCTTGCCGAGTCGATGACGATCCCGGACGCTGAACGCGATGAGCTGCAACGGCGGCGCCACGCCTCCATTGAGGCGGGCGAGAAGAGCGAGAGTACCGGCACGAGGTCTGCCGAACCGACTGGATCCGAGCCACGACCTGCGATGCCGAGTAGGCCCCGAGCCGATTGACCAGTTCGTGGAGGAAGATCGTCTACCAGGTCGACTCCGGCACCGCGTGAGGGTGGTACGAGGCCAGTGGAAGTAGAGCGCTGCGACGAGTGCGGCGGCAAGATCGTCCTCGGGCTCGGATGCGAGTGTCCGCCGGGCTCATCGGCGTCGGCGCCCACGCGTTCCGTAGGCACGTTCGTGAAGAGAAAGTGGCGTACTCACCCGGATGACACGGTCCTGATCTCCCCGTCGCAGTGCGCGCACAGGCCCGGCTGGTGCGACCACATGACGGAGGACGACGTACGGCCCCCGCGGTGGGGGTGGATCCCGAATCCCCAGCCTGGGCTCTGGGAGCGGTTGAGCGATGCTTCTCCGGCGAACGCCACCGCGGGCAATCCGAGGCGACGGGCCGTACGGCGGTGCACCGACTGTGAGGCGAACCTCGCGCAGGGGTGACCACCGTGCTCCGACGCAGCACTGTTCTCGTTTCGGTGGGCGCGGCCGCACCTGCCAACGGCTACGCCCACCTGCGTCAGGATCAATAGGCGATGACGAGCCGCACGGAGGGCCGGTCGATCAAGGCCCCGTCGGCGAGGTCGCCGTCCGGTGTGTCCACGGGGTAGGCCGTGACCACGGGTTCGGCGGTCCGGGCCGGGCTCCAGGCGCGGATCTGCGCGCAGATTCGCTCAGCGAGATCGGCGCCGGCCGGGCCGTAGCCGACGGCTCCCAACCGGAACCGGGGTTGTGCCCCCGGGTCTTCGGCGGTCCGCTCCAGAGTGAGGTACGCGATGGAGTCCCCCTCGACGAGGGCGGGGCTCAGGGCGGGCGAGGCGGGGGGGGGTGGAGACCTGCCTCCATCGCTTCGGGCTTGACGGTGATGCGGCAGGTCGCTCGCTCCGTGGCGCTCAGCCGTAGCCAGACGCCGTCGAACGACTCGACGGGTCCGACCGTCACATCGGTCCAAGCGACCGATTTCGGTTGGGTGAGGACGTCGCGCAGGAGGTCCAAGGCGATGGACTGGTCCTCGTCCCAGTAGAGCCTGACGAGCCGGTCGTCGTCGATGTAGTCGTTCCGCTCCCCGTCCTGGCCGATCACCGGGAGGAAGCCGCACATCTTGACGGAGTCGGACCGCATCCGCCTCTCCTCGCGTTGGAAGGCCACGGCCCTGGAGAGCCCGCGCCATCGCAGTGGGACCACGAGGCGTCCGCCGACGGCGAGCTGGTCCCACCAGGCACCGGGGAGGTCCCACATACCGACCGTGGCGATCATTCGGTCGTAGGGGCTGAACTCCGGGGCGCCGAGTGCGCCATCCCTCGTGACCACGCGAACGTCTTCGTATCCGTTCGCGTCGAGCATCCGGCGGGTGTAGGCGGTCACGTCGGGGTCGATGTCGCATGTGGTGACCTGTCCGGACTTCCCGGTGAGGTGCTTGAGGAGGGCGGCGTTGTAGCCGGTGCCGGCCCCGATCTCGAAGACGTTCTCGCCTTCGCGGACCGCGAGCTGGACCAGCATGAAGTGCACGACGTCGGGCTGGGAGGCGCAGCTCAGCGGGAGTGCGTCCTCGTCGGGGTTCTCCTTGATCGTCACGCTCTTGTTGGCGTACGCCTCCTCGAGGGGCGCGTCGGGGAGGAAGGCATGGCGGGGGACGGTCCGCATGGCGGTTTCGACGCGTGCGTCACGGAGGCCGGAGATGTCCTCCTTCAAGATGGCGTCGACCAGGCGGTTGCGCAGGTCCTCGGGGGAGGCGCCAGTGGTGGTGTTCATCGCGTCCTTCCGGAAGGTGCCCGGCCGTGCGTACGGCAGGGGCAGATCGTACTTATTCGTTCTGGTGCGCGGGTGCGGGTCGCGGCTTCATCCCGTCAGGAGCAGGCAGCGGTCCCAGGAGGCGTTGGCCGCCGTGCTGACGGGGTCGGTGAGACGGACCAGGTGGATGCCTGCCGTGCCGTCCATCAGGCCGGCGCCGTCCGGCAGTCCGTGGTGGTCCAAGTGCTTGTTGAGCCTGGCGTTCAGGCGGGGTAGGTGCGACGCGAGTTCGTTGTCGGTGGCGTCGGCGGCGGCACGGGAGACGGTCTGTATGAGCCCCGCCCAGCCGTGGCAGAGGGATGCGTCAGTGAGTTGGTCGAGCTGCTGGTCGTCGGCCAGGCATCCGGTGAGGGCCTGCTCGGCTTGGCGTTGCCGGTCACGGTCGCCGAGGGCGAGGCCGGCGAGTTGCTGGGCGCGGGCGATGCCGGGGGTGCCGTAGCACCAGGACGGGCGTCTCGGTCCTGGGCGCTGGAGCTCGCCGCGTCGGTGTTCGGCTCGGGTGATCAGGTCCGGCCACGAGGCACACGAGCCGGTGCCGTTGCGCCACTGGTCGAGCCAGTCGCAGATCCGGGTGATGGCTTTCGTCTGTCCCGGCACCGTGTGGCCGTGGCGCAGTGCCGCGGACAGCAGCGCCAGCGGTCCGGCGACGCCGTGGGCGAGGCCGAAGTTGCCGTGTCCGCCGGGCCATCGCGGCGACGGCCGCAGATCGGGGCTGTCGCTGGTCCACCAGCCGGGCAGATGTTGCGCCTCGATGATGACCGGTTCTGTCAGCCGCACCAGGTAGGCGAGGACGTCCTGAAGTTCCGTCTTGTGGCCGCGGTGCAGGTGGTACACGCCCAGCCCGGTCAGTCCGCTGATGAGGTCGTACTCGCCCAGGGTGGGCAACGCGCCGCGATCGATGCGGGCGTGTGCCCGCTTGAGTCGTTGGCCTGTGACGTCGGCGAGGTGTGTGTCCAGGGTCGCCAGGGCGCGTGTGGCGGTGTTCGTGCGCATGAAGCTGAGGACGTACGCGACGGCCGGGGCGCCCTCGTACAGACCGCATGCCTCGGAAGCGGCCTGGATCGGGCCCTTGACCATGGCGGCGGCCCACGGCCGGAGCGCGTCCCTGTCGTCTTCGCCGATGTGGGCCCTGACGGCGTGCAGCAGGGCGACCCCCGCCGCACCGGAGTACAGCGACTGCCCCCAGCCGGGCCAGGTGGGTGTGGGCGGCGCGTCGTAGTTCATCAGCGGCTCTCCCCCGGCCAGGCGGCCCGTGCGACGGCGGACTGACGGGCAAGGCGGCGGCAGATCCCCTCGTCCTCCCGGTCCACGCCGCGCAGACGGTTGTGATGTAGTGGGCCCTGACGGCGTGCAGCAGGGCGACCCCCGCCGCACCGGAGTACAGCGACTGCCCCCAGCCGGGCCAGGTGGGTGTGGGCGGCGCGTCGTAGTTCATCAGCGGCTCTCCCCCGGCCAGGCGGCCCGTGCGACGGCGGACTGACGGGCAAGGCGGCGGCAGATCCCCTCGTCCTCCCGGTCCACGCCGCGCAGACGGTTGTGATGTATGTGCAGCAAGGATTCCAGGACGGAGTTGAGGTCCATGCCCTCGGCGAGGCGCTCGCGATACAGCGCCAGGGCCACGGCGCGGCGGTGCCAAGCCTGGGCGAGCGCTTCGCCCCAGCCGCGGGCCTGGGGCGTGGGCCGGCGAACGAATTCGATGGCCTGGTCGCTGACGCCTCGCCCGACGCGAGCCGGAGGCGCGGGCCGGTTCGCCAGCCACCGCATGCCCTCGTCGGGGCCGAGTAAGCCGCAGGCGGTGTCCACCATGCCGACGGCGGCCAGCGCGCGTCCGTCGGCGCCGTCGACTCCGGGGCCCTGCAGGGCGGCGAGGGCGTAGGCCGAGTCGGCCGTGAACACCGCCTCGGCACAGCGCAGGGCCGTGCCTGGGCCGTAACGGCCGATCTCGGGGGTGTACGTGTCGAACACGAGCTTGCTGCTGAGCCCCTCGCGGCGCAGCCCGGTGGCCCATCCGGCGACGAGCTCAGTGCAGGCGGCGTACTGTCCGGGGCTGCGCGTGCGGATGCGCAGGCGCAGGTGGTCGAGATCGCGCGGGGCGCGGTAGCGGACGAACCACCACTCGGGTGTGCCCGGGAGTTGGGCCACGAGCCGCGCGAGGTGAGTGCCGATCAGCTCCTCGAACTGTTCGGGGTGGCTGTAGATCTTGGCATTCAGCCAGGGTGCCTGCACCGCCCCCGGTACGGGTCCGAGGGTGCCGTTGGTGAGTACGGGGAGGAAGCCGGAAAGCGGGTCCGGTATCGGCGGGCGGGTGCTGGTCATCGGCAGGGCGATCTCGTGGACGTGGCCGCCGATCCAGCCGTAGCTCTCCTCGGCCGGCGCTTCCGTGAGAGCGGCATGGGCTTCCCGGTCCAGGTGAGCGCGGAGGACGGTGGCGTGGGCGGGCACGTCGAGTTGGAGCCGCCGGGTCCGGTCGTCCTCCCGCAGCTCGACGGCACCGTGGCAGTGCCACCGCTTCCGCCACCGGCCCAGGGCGTCGGCCCACTCCCGCATGTCCGCGCCGCGGCTTGGAAGGTCGTGGGCGGTCAGGTTCCAGCGACTGGGGGAGAGGACCACGCGCCCGTAGCGGACGCGCGGCAGGAACGGCAGCCGTGCGCCGTGCGGCCCCCAGTCGAAGCCGATCACACCCGAACCTCATTCGGGACGAAGAGGGCGTGAGTTCAGGACGCCAGGTGTCGCAGCCGACTGGCAGCCTCGTCGAGAACGTCGTCCCTCTTGCAGAAGGTGAAGCGGACCTGGCTGCGGCCGGCGTCGGGGTCGTCGTAGAAGACGGAGTTGGGGATGGCAACGACGCCGCAGCGCTCGGGGAGGGCGCGGCAGAAGGCGTAGGCGTCCTTCTCGCCGAAGGGGGTGATGTCGGTGGTGATGAAGTACGTGCCCTGGGGCTGGTAGACCTCGAACCCGGCCGCGCGCAGGCCGTCGCCGAGCAGGTCGCGCTTGCGGCGGAGGTCGGCGCGGAAGCCGTCGAAGTACGCGTCAGGCAGGCGCAGTGCTTCGGCGATCGCGTACTGGAAGGGGCCCGCACTGACGTAAGTCAGGTACTGCTTGGCCGTCCGGACGGCGGAGACGAGCGGGCCGTCCGCCATGACCCAGCCAACCTTCCAACCGGTGAAGGAGAAGGTCTTGCCGGCGGAGGAGATGGAGACGGTGCGCTCACGCATGCCCGGCAGGGCCGCGATGGGGCGGTGCGTGCCTTCGTAGACCAGGTGCTCGTACACCTCGTCGGTGACCACGAGCAGGTCGTGTTCGACGGCGAGTGCGGCGATGGCGCTCTGCTCTTCGGCGGTGAGGACCATCCCGGTCGGGTTGTGGGGGGTGTTGAGGAGAAGGAGGCGAGTCCGCGGGGTGATCTTGGCCCGCAGCTCGTCCAGGTCCGGGCGGAAGGACGGGGCTCGCAGGGTGAGCGGTACGCGCTTCGCGCCGGCCATCGCGATGCAGGCCGCGTAGGAGTCGTAGAAAGGCTCGAAGGCGATCACCTCGTCACCGGGCTCCAGCAACGCGAGCATGGTCGCCGCGATCGCCTCCGTCGCGCCCGTGGTGACCAGGACCTCCGTGTCGGGGTCGAGGCTCAGGTCGTAGAAACGTCGCTGGTGGTCGGCGATCGCCTGGCGCAACTCCGGGATGCCGGGTCCCGGCGGGTACTGGTTGCCGCGCCCGTCCCGTAGCGCTCGTACGGCCGCTTCCCGTACTGACTCCGGCCCGTCCGTGTCCGGGAAGCCCTGGCCCAGGTTGATCGCGCCCGTCGCGGTCGCGAGCGCCGACATCTCCGCGAAGATCGTCGTCCCGAGCCCGTCCAGCCTGCGGTTCAGCAGCGGCCTGCCGCCCATGTCTCCACCGTCCTCACCTCGGGTATCCGTCGATCCTTCGGGACCATCCTTGCCGATGCCCGACCAGACGTTCACGCGGCCAGTGCCCAATAGGTTGGCGAATGGGGATTGACCCAGCCGACCTTCCAGCCGGTGAAAGAGAACGTCTTTCCGGCGCTCGAGATGATGACCGTGCGCTCCCGCATCCCTGGAAACGATGCCAGCGGCACGTGCTCGCCGTCGAGGGCCAGGTGCTCGTAGACCTCGTCGGTGACCACCAGGAGGTCCCGTTCCACGGCCAGCTCGGCGATCCGGGAGAGTTCCCCGCGGGTCAGGACCGTGCCGGTGGGGTTGTGCGGGGTGTTGATCAGGAGCAGCCGGGTGCGGCCCATGACGGCGGCGCGCAGCTCGTCGAGGTCGAGGCAAAAGCCCTGCTCGTGGGGGCGCAGCGTCACCGGCACCCGCACACCGCCCGCCATCGCGATGCACGCCGCGCACGAGTCGTAGTACGGCTCCAGGGCGATCACCTCGTCGCCCGGCTCCACGAGGGCCAGCAGGGCGGCCCTCGATCGCCTCCGTGGCGCCCGCCGTGACGAGGACCTCGGTGTCGGGGTCGTGGACGAGGCCGTGGAAGCGACGCTGGTGCTCCGCGACGGCGTGCCGCAGCTCCGGGACGCCGGGGCCGGGCGGGTACTGGTTGCCGCGCCCGTCCCGCAGCGCCCGTACCGCCGCTTCCCTGACCTCCTCGGGCCCGTCGGTGTCGGGGAAGCCCTGGCCGAGGTTGATCGAGCCGGTGCGCAGGGCCAGCGCCGACATCTCGGCGAAGATCGTGGTGCCGAACTCCGCCAGTCTGCGGTTGAGCAGCGGTCGTGGGCGCTCGTCGCGTGCCGTCCAGTCCGTCGCCATGGGGGCCGTCCTGCGCGGAACCTCTGGAGTTGCTCAAGTCTGCTTTGGCTCCGCGCGGCGGAGGGCATCCCATTGCCACACGGAAAGGGCGTCCCGTGGTCACGGAAAGCGGTCACGGAGCGTCACGGGGGTCCCTCCCCAAGGGCCATCGGCCCGGGAGATGTCCCCCTCGGGGGAAGGAGAAGGACGATGGAAACGCTGGCGGTTCTCGGGATCGTGCTCGCACTGGTCGGCGTGGTCTTCGCGGTGTCGATGGCCAGGGGCAGGCGGCGGCGGGGCGGGGTGGCCGGGTACAGCGGCAGCTGGTGGGCCCCGGGCGGCGGCGCCGGCGGATCGTCGTGCGGGGGCGCGTCGTCCTGCGGCAGCAGCTCGTCCTGCGGTGGCGGTGGCGGTGGCGGCGGGGGCGGATGCGGCGGAGGCAGCTGACACGCGGCAGCCGGCCCGGTGAATGCGCCCGGCGGATGCGGGCAGAAGGCCCAATGTCCCACGGGCGCACGTCCGTTGGCAGATTGTCTGGCAGATGGGTTGACTTCGGGGTTCAGCACTCCGTTGAACAGTTGAACCGCACTGCCCCCGAGGGGATGGAAACCACGTCCAGTTGGGTAAAAACGCTGTAGGTGTTGCCCAGTTCGTGATTCTCTCGCTGTCGGAACCTGTTGGATACATTCAGCCATCGGACCTTACGTGGACCGGAGCAGGCCACCCCCATATGCCGGCGTTCCATGCCCGGAGCGCCCGGGTCCACGCGTCCACCCCGCCGAAGCGCGTTTGCGGAGCCGACATGCTCACGACCATCGATACCGCCTATACCGACACCCGTGCCGACGACCTGGCCTGGGCCCTGGGGCGGGAACCACTGCCGGCCCTGGCCGTCCTCGACCTGCAACTGTCGGAAGCGAAGGTGCAGTTGCGTCTCCTGGGCGCGTCCCACCAGGTGCTGCTCGAGGGGGGGCGGGGCGCGTGTTCGGAGACCGTCGCCTGCATCCCCGGCAGCAGTACCCCCCTGCCACTGGGCGTGGCCAAGCGGCTCGGCGCATGGGAGTACGAGTTCGCCGCGCGCGTCGAGACGCTCTCGCAGCGCTCCTTCGCCGGCCGGGCCCAGGAGTTGCTGGCTCTGGTCGCCGACCATCCGCGCGGTCTCGCCGGCACGTTCCCCGGCTCCCCGTACGCGTTCACGGCGATGGTGGTGCAGAGTGACGAGGGTCAGGTCCGTTGGCGCACCTGGCACGCGTATCCGCAGGAGGGCCGGCTCGTGGTCACCCGTACGCGTGTGGGTGTGATGCCCCAGGGGGCGCAGGGTGTGCCGTCCCGGCGCCGTCCCAAGCGCCATCGGGAGCCGTCCGTACCGTAGTTGGCGCGCGTGGGTTACGGAAAGTGCGCGGTGTGTGACGTAGCGTTTGCCGGATGATCGACCGGCCGCAGACCTCACCGTCGCCTCAGGGCACGGTGCTGCCCGTGCGCCCCGACACCGGCCGCCGTCTCGTGCTGGCCGCCGTCTTCGTCTGCGCCGCCTGCGGCCTGGTCTACGAACTCGAACTCGTCGCGCTTGCCACATACTTGATCGGCGACTCGGTCACCCAGGCATCCGTCGTCCTGTCGCTGATGGTCTTCGCGATGGGCGTTGGATCACTCCTCGCCAAGCGGCTGCGCTGCCGCGCGGCCGTCGCCTTCGGACTGCTGGAAGCGGCACTGGCCCTGATCGGCGGACTGTCGGCCATGGTGCTGTACGCCTCGTTCGCCTGGTTCGGAGATTCCAGCGCCGTCCTGGTGTGCTTCAGTCTGACCATCGGGGTGCTGATCGGTGCGGAGATACCGCTGCTGATGTCGCTGATCCAGCGCATCTCACGGCGCGACGCGGAAGGCACTGTCGCCGACCTGTTCGCCGCCGACTACGTGGGGGCGCTCGTAGGCGGGCTGGCCTTCCCGTTCCTGCTGCTGCCGTGGCTGGGCGAGCTCACGGGAGCGCTGGTGACCGGCGCGCTCAACACCGTGGCCGGCGGGGCGGTCGTGCTGTGGCTGTTCCGCGGCGAGCTCACACCGCGCTGGCGGGCCCGGCTGCTCCTGGTCAACGCGCTGGTGCTGGCGCTGCTGGCGGGCGCCATGGTGATGGCCGACGACTTCGAGGCGGCCACACGCCGGGCGGTCTACGGGCCGGAGGTACGCGTCGCGGTGCGCACCGGCGTCCAGGAGGTGGTGCTCACCGGAGCACCGTCCCGGCCGCCGGACCTCTTTCTGAACGGGCGGCTGAAGGTCCGGGGCCATGACGAGCACCGCTTCATCGAGGCCCTGGTCCACCCCGCCATGAACGGGCCGCACGAACGCGTCCTGATCCTCGGGGGCGGTGACGGGCTCGCGGCCCGCGAGGTGCTGCGCCACGCGGACGTCGGCGCCCTGACGATCGTCGAATTCGACCCCGGGGTGATCAGGTTGGCGCGCAGCGATCCGGGTCTCACCGCGCTGAACGACCACGTCTACGACGACCCCCGGGTGCGGGTCGTCACGGCGGACGCCTTCACCTGGCTGCGTGAGCACGACGAGACGCCCTACGACGTGATCGTCTCCGACCTGCCCGACCCGGGCATCAGCGCCGGCACCAAGCTGTACTCCCTGGAGTTCTACGGGCTCGCCCGGCGCGCCCTGGCGGACGGCGGACGGTTCGTTGTCCACGCCGGGCCCACCGCACGGCCCCGTACGTACTGGACGGTCGACGCCACCCTGCGCGCCGCCGGATACGGGACCGTGGCGTACCGGGTGCGGTGTGCCGAGGCGGGTGCGGCGGGCGGCCCCGAGCGGTTCAGGGCCGCCGCCGCCCGGTCCACCGACTGGGGGCTGCTGCTCGCCGCCGTGGGCCGCACCCCGCGGCTCGGGCTCGGCCCGGACACGCCGCCGCTGCGCTCCGACACGCAGGACACGCTCGCCCGGGACGCGGCTGCCGCCGAACGCACCCGGCTTCCGGGCCTGGCCCCGTCGACCCTCGTCCACCCGCGCTACACGCCATGACCCGGTCCGGGCGACGCAGAGGGCCGTCCAGGGCGCCGGACGAACCGCACGCGCCGGGCGCGTGCCGAAAGGCAGACGCGGCGGGCCGTGCTGAGTAGGCTCGGCTCCCATGGAGCATGAGGTGTTCGTTCCGGTACCGGCTGAGACCCTCCGACAGGCGCTGAGGGACCACGCCCGGGTGGCCCGCTGCGTTCCAGGGCTCCAGCAGGACGCGGACGAGTCGGCCGGCCCCCTCGCCGGGCGGCTCAAGGTCAGGGTCGCCGGGCACACCATCACCTACCGCGGTGCCCTGCGCATCAAGGAGCAGGGCGACGAGCGGGGCGGCGCCTTCGCGGTCGAGGGCGAGGGAGCGGAGGTCCGCGGCGGCGGTTCGGTGAAGCTGGCGCTGACGATCCGCCCGGCGCCGACGGACGGCGGAACGACGGTGACGTTCACGGGCTCGTCGCACGCGGAGGGCCGCCTGGCCGAGCTCGCGGTCGGCGCCAAGACGTCGGCCGCCCAACGGCTGCTCGACCGTTTCGCGGAGGCGCTGGCCGCGGCCGCGTTCGAGGAACCGCGGTCCGTGCACGGTGCCGCAGACACGAAGGAAACGGGTCCGGCCGCCACCGCGCAGGCGGATGCGGCCGCCGCCGGCACGCCGGGTGACGGCGGCGACGGGGGTGACGGGAACGGCCCGGAGGGTCCGGCCGCCGACGACGACCGGGACGTGGGTACGGACCGGCCCGCCGACGACGACGACCGGGACGTGGGTACGGACCGGCCCGCCGACGAGGCCGTGGACGCAGCGACGGACCGGCGCGGCGGCGAAGCCCCCGCCGCGCCCGCGGCCCCGGACGCAGCCGACACCAAGAAAGAGGCCGACGCCGACGCCCCCGCTGATGCGTCCGACGCCGACGCCGACGCCGACGCTTCCGCTGATGCGTCCGACGCCTCCGACGCCGACACCGCCGGCGGGTCCGTATTCGAGACGCCCGTGCCGCTCCCCTCGCTCGGTCCCGACGCCGACGACCAGTTCGACGATCTGGACGACGACCCGGACGGTGTGGAGGCGGTCGACGGCATCGAGGACCTCGACGAACTCTCCGGCCTGCCCGGCGCCGTGCCCACCGAGGCCGCCCACGCGCGGCGGACCATGATCGGCCGCAGTGCCGAGGAGGTCGACCACGCCCCGCCGCGCGGGCGTTACGCGCCGGTGCCCGCGCCCGAGGCGGGCTCCGCCGGTGCGACGCTGCGGTGGCTGGCACCGGCGGCGGCTCTCGCGCTGGCATCGGCGGTCGTGGTCGGCAGGGCGCTGCGTCGCCGTAGGTGACACGCCGTAATGTCGGGGTGTGAGTAGCGAAAAGAGCATCCGGCTGGCCGCCGGTGACGTCGAGTTGACCGTGGATCCTACGATCGGCTGCCGCGTCGGGAGCCTGCGCACAGGCGGCATCGAACTGCTGCGCCAGGGTGAGTCGTACGGCTCGTTCCCCATGGTGCCGTGGTGCGGGCGCACGCGTGACGGGGAGTTCGGCAACGGCGGTGTGCAGCACAGGCTGCCGCTCAACGCGCCGCCGCACGCCATCCACGGCACCGGCCGCGACACCGTCTGGCGTACCGCGCGGGAGTCCGGCGACGAGGCCGCCTTCTACTACGACCTGGCGGACCCGTGGCCGTACGCCGGGCGCGTCACGCAGACGTTCGCGTTGACGGACGACTCCCTCACCATCCGGATGGGCGTGGAGACGTACGGGACGTCGTTCCCCGCCCAGGCGGGCTGGCACCCCTGGTTCCTGCGCAACCTGGGGAACGGCGGCGAGGACGTGCGGCTCGACTTCGCCCCCGAGTGGCAGGAGGAACGCGGGGAGGATCATCTGCCGACGGGCAAGCGCATCACGCCGCTGCCGGGCCCCTGGGACGACTGCTTCGGTATGCCCGACGGGGTCGACGTGACCCTGACCTGGCCGGGTGAGCTGGAGCTGGCGGTCAAGAGCCCGGCGGAGTGGGTCGTGGTCTACGACGAGCAGCCGGAGGCGGTGTGTGTGGAGCCGCAGTCGGGCCCGCCGAACGGCCTCAACACCGATCCGCGGTTCGTCACCCCGATCGATCCGCTCGAGATCACGACGACCTGGAGCTGGCGGCGGCTGTGAGTCCGGCGGCGGCTTTAAGCTCTTGGGCATGACTGACGTACGTGCTGAGCTGCTTCAGCAGATCAAGGACAAGGCCGTGGTGCACGGCAAGGTGACCCTTTCCTCGGGCATCGAGGCCGACTGGTACATCGACCTGCGCCGGATCACGCTGGACGGCGAGGCCGCGCCGATGGTCGGTCAGGTGATGCTCGACGCCACCGCCGACCTCGACTACGACTGCGTGGGCGGTCTGACGCTGGGCGCCGACCCGGTCGCGACGTCGATGCTGCACGCCTCGGCCGCGCGCGGTAAGCGGCTCGACGCGTATGTCGTCCGCAAGGCGGGCAAGGCACACGGTATGCAGCGCCGGATCGAGGGCACGGACGTGAAGGGCCGGCGCTGCCTCGTCGTCGAGGACGTGTCGACCACCGGCGGCTCCCCGCTGACGGCCGTCGAGGCGGTCAGGGAGGCCGGCGGCGAGGTCGTCGCCGTCGCCGTCATCGTGGAGCGCGGTGCCGCCCCCAAGATCGCGGAGGCGGGGCTTCCGTACGTCAACGCGTACTCGCTCGACGAGCTCGGCCTCGCCTGATCACGGGCTGACCTGCATCGACGCGAAGGGGCGTGTTGTTTCACGTGAAACAACACGCCCCTTCGGGTTGCGGGCACGGCAGGCATGGTGGACGCGGGCCGGGAGTCTGGAAAGATGGGCCGCGACGATGACGTCGCCCAAGGTCAGGGCACTGGGTCTCACCGGGACACCCCGGACCCCGTACCACACACCCGCACATCACAAGGAGCGGACACATGCCCATCGCGACTCCCGAGGTCTACAACGAGATGCTCGACCGGGCGAAGGCGGGCAAGTTTGCCTACCCGGCCATCAACGTGACCTCGTCCCAGACTCTGCACGCGGCCCTGCGTGGCTTCGCGGAGGCCGAGAGCGACGGCATCATCCAGATTTCCACCGGCGGTGCCGAGTTCCTGGGTGGCCAGCACAACAAGGACATGGTCACCGGCGCCGTCGCCCTGGCCGAGTTCGCGCACATCGTCGCGGCCAAGTACGACATCACCGTCGCGCTGCACACCGACCACTGCCCGAAGGACAAGCTGGACGGCTATGTCCGCCCGCTGCTCGACGTCTCCGCCGAGCGCGTGAAGGCCGGCCGCAACCCGCTGTTCCAGTCCCACATGTGGGACGGTTCGGCCGAGACCCTCGCCGACAACCTGGCCATCGGTCAGGAGCTGCTGGCGCAGGCCGCCGCCGCCAAGATCATCCTCGAGGTCGAGATCACCCCGACCGGTGGCGAGGAGGACGGCGTCACCCACGAGATCAACGACGAGCTGTACACCACCGTCGACGACGCGCTGCGCACCGCTGAGGCCCTCGGCCTCGGCGACAAGGGCCGCTACCTGCTGGCCGCCTCCTTCGGCAACGTGCACGGCGTCTACAAGCCGGGCAACGTCGTGCTCCGTCCCGAGCTGCTGAAGGACCTGCAGGCCGGTGTCGCCGCCAAGTACGGCAAGGCCGACCCGTTCGACTTCGTCTTCCACGGCGGCTCCGGCTCGACCGCCGAGGAGATCGCCACCGCGCTGGAGAACGGCGTCGTGAAGATGAACCTCGACACCGACACCCAGTACGCCTTCACGCGCCCCGTCGCGGACCACATGTTCAAGAACTACGACGGCGTACTGAAGGTCGACGGCGAGGTCGGCTCCAAGAAGACCTACGACCCGCGCACCTGGGGCAAGGCGGCCGAGGCCGGTATGGCCACCCGTGTCGCCGAGGCGTGCGCGGCCCTGCGCTCCACCGGCACCAGGCTCAAGTAGTCCACCAGGGCGAAGCAGGTCCGGCAGGATCACGTGGTCGTCAGCAGTCACCGCAGGCCCGGCACCCTTCGCGGGGCGCCGGGCCTGCGGTGTGTCCGCTCCGGGGAGGGAGCGACATGACCTTTGACTTCGATGCCGTCGTCGACCGGCGGGGCACCCGGTGCGTGCATGGGGTCTCCCCACCGAAGGTAGGGGAAGGGACGGCGTCGCCGACCGGTTCGGTGTCGACGGACTGCTGCCCTGGACCCGCTACGGCACCGGCCGCTGGGCGCTGATCACCTCCGCCGGCAAGGCGTTCAACTTCCCGGCGCTGACCGGCTCGTACAGCATCATCGGCGACGCCGACGACCACGCGGAGTTCCTGCGCCGGATGCGGACCGGCGAGGGCCTGGCCTCTCCGGCCGTACTGTCGCTGACCGCCCACATCGCCGCGTACCGCGAGGGCGGGCCATGGCTGGACGCGCTCAACGCCTGTGTGGCCGACAACCTGCGCATGCTCGCCGACCGGCTCACAGCGGCGTTCCCGCAGCTCGGCTGGCGGCCGCCGCAGGCCGGTTACCTCGCCTGGATCGACCTGAGACCGCTCGGTGTGGGCTCACGCATCGACGACACGGCCCTCCAGCGCGAGCTGGTCGAACGGGAGCAGGTCGCCGTCATGCCGGGCACGACATACGGATGCGAGGGCTTCGTCCGGCTGAACGTGGGCTGCCCCCGCAGCAAGGCGGAACACGGCGCCGACGCCCTGATCCGGGCCCTTCGCCGACTCGTCTGACCCGCCCACGGCTGGAATGATCCCGGGTATGGACACCGGCCCGGGGAGCATCAGGCTGTCGTCGGCCACCGGCCGATGGGTGGTGCTGACGACCGTCCTCGGCTCGGGCATGGCCATGCTCGACTCGACCGTCGTCAACGTCGCACTGCCCCGTATCGGCGAGGACCTCGACGCCGACCTGGCCGTCCTCCAGTGGACCGTCAACGCGTACATGCTGACGCTGGCGGCGCTGATCCTGCTCGGCGGGGCACTCGGCGACCGCTACGGACGCCGCCGGATCTTCGTACTCGGCGTGGTCTGGTTCGCCCTCGGCTCCCTGCTGTGCGGGATCGCGCCGAACGGCGGCGTACTCGTTGCCGCCCGCGCCCTCCAGGGCATCGGCGGCGCCCTGCTCACCCCCGGATCCCTGGCACTGATCCAGGCGAGCTTCCACCCCGACGACCGCTCCCGCGCGGTGGGCCTGTGGTCCGGGCTCGGTGGCGTCGGCGCGGCGGTCGGGCCGTTCGTCGGCGGCTGGCTGGTCGACGGACCCGGCTGGCGGTGGGTCTTCCTCCTCAACGTGCCGCTCGCGCTGCTGTGCGTGCCCGTGGCGCTGCGGCACGTACCGGAATCCCGAGACCCCAGGGCCACCGGCCGCTTCGACGTGCTCGGCGCACTGCTGTGCGCTGTGGCCCTGGGCCTCGTGACGTACGCGCTGATCGCCGCGACCGTGTGGGCCGGGCTCCTGGGCGTGGCGACGGCGGTGGCGTTCGTCCTGCTCGAACGGCGGGCACCCGAACCGATGCTGCCCCTGTCGATCTTCGCGTCACGCCGGTTCACCGCCGTGAACGTGGTGACCCTCTGCGTGTACGCCGCGTTCGGCGGCTTCTTCTTCCTGATCGTCCTGCAGCTCCAGGTCGTCTCCGGCTACTCGGCCCTCGCCACCGGCATCGCACTGCTGCCCACCACCGTGCTGATGCTGCTGCTGTCCGCGCGCTCCGGCGCGCTGGGCGACCGGATCGGCCCGCGCATCCCGCTCACGGTCGGTCCGCTGCTCTGCGCGGCCGGAATCATGCTGACGCTGCGGATCGGCGAGGACGCGTCCTACGTCGCCGACGTCCTGCCCGCGCTGCTGGTCATGGGCCTCGGCATGGTCACGCTCGTCGCGCCGCTGACGGCGACCGTGCTGGCGTCCGTGGAGACCGGCCGGGCGGGCATCGCCAGCGGCATCAACAACGCGGCGGCCCGTGCGGCCGGCCTGCTCGCGGTGGCCGCGCTGCCGCTGCTGGCGGGCATGGGACCGGAGTCGTACCGCTCGGCGACGGAGTTCGGGGAGACGTACCGGCGGGCGATCCCGATGTGCGCCGGTGTGCTGGTGGCCGGTGCGCTGATCGCCTGGCGGACGATACGGGTCCCGGCGGAGGACGCCGAGTTCTGCCATCCCGAGTGCAAGGTCAACTGCGGTGTCGCCGCGCCGCCGCTCGAGCCGCCGGGCTCCGGCGACGCGGGCCGTCCGGACGCCCGCGGGCGTGGGCCCGGCGGCCCCGGAGCACCGCCGGACCTGTGAGACCGGGGACCATGTCGATCCACGAGGACCTCCTCGGGGGCCCGCCCCCGACCCACCTGCCCGACGAGCCCGGCCCGCGCGAGCTCCTGGCCGGCGGCACCGCCGCCGCCGACGTCGCCGCCCGCCACCCGACCAGCTCCCTCGCCCGGGCGCAGCTCGCCGACGAAGCCTTCGAGAACGGCCGTGCCGTCGAGTCGTACGCCTACGCCCGCACCGGTTACCACCGCGGCCTCGACGCGCTGCGCCGCGACGGCTGGAAGGGCCACGGCCCAGTGCAGGGGGAGAAGGGTGCTACATGTAATCGTTCAGTTTCTGCACCCTGCGCCGCCGTCGCTGTCTGAGTGACGGCGGCACAGACGTTTCAGCGGCGGTGACTACCGCTTCAGCTCGGTGTACGCCTCGGCACTGCTGTCCTTGAGGAACTGCCAGCAACGCTCCGTCTCGTCCTTCTCGTCGATCTCGCCGGCGGCACGGGCGAGGGCGGCGAGGCAGCGCAGGAACCCGCGATTGGCCCGGTGGTCCCAAGGGATGGGGCCATGTCCCTTCCACCCGGCACGGCGCAGCGAGTCCAGACCGCGGTGATAACCGGTGCGCGCGTAGGCGTACGACTCGACAACTCGCCCCGCCTCGAAGGCGTCGTCGGCGAGCATCGCCCAGGCGAGCGAGAACGTGGGGTGCTTCGCCGCGACCTCGACCGGGGGCTGGGATTCCTCCCCTAGCAGGCGGTACGCCTCTTCATTCTCCGGCAGGTACGTCGGGTCCGGGCCGCCGAGCAGGTTCTTGTGCGTCGTCATGGAAGCAGTCTGCCACCTGCGGACAGGGATTCGGGATGCCCATGAGCACTGTCGGCCGTGGGCCAGGTAGACATGAGAACAGCGGCTGATGTAACCGATGGTGATATGCGACGATCCGGCGCATGGCGGCACGACGGGGGTCCTCGAGGGCCGTACAGGTGGGCATCTACACCCGGATCAGCAAGGACGACGAGGCCGAGGGGTTGGGCGTCGCGCGGCAGGAAGAAGACTGCCGACTGCACTGCGCTGCCCGGGGGTGGGGGGTCGCCAAGGTCTACGAGGACAACGACCTCTCCGCGTACAAGCGCAAGACGGTACGACCCGAGTTCCGGCAGATGCTGGAGGACTTGAAGGCCGGTCGGATCGACGGGGTCGTCGCCTGGGACATCGACCGCTTCACGCGACAGCCGCGTGAACTGGAGGCGTGGATCGACGAGTACGAGGACGCCGAGCGCCGGAAGTGCCACCTCGTCTTCGACTCCGTCTCCGCGTCGGACATCGACCTGTCCACGGAGAACGGCCGGTTCATCGCGCGGATCAAGGTCAACATCGCCAACAAGTCCTCGGCGGACACCTCGCGGCGCACGAAGCGCAAGCACCTGGAGTTGGCGTCGCAGGGCAGGCTCCCCGGCGGCCGGGCACCGTACGGATGGAACCGCGAGGACCGCAGGACGCCGGTCCCGGAAGAGGCCGAGAACCTCCGCAAGGCGGTGAAGGATTTCCTGGGCGGCATTCGGTGGGCGTCGATCGCGCGTGACTGGCGGGACAAGGGGGTCAGGTCGCACAGTGGCGGCTTCTTCGACGACTCCAAGATCAAGCGGATGCTGATGAACCCGCGGATCTGCGGCTACCGGATGCACCAGGGTGAGCTGTTCCTGGACGAACGCGGTGAGCCCGTCGTCGGCGACTGGGAGCCGATCGTCAACCCCGACGACTGGTACCTGCTCACGGAGAAGGTCAGGCGGGAGTCGCAGGGGCGGGAGGTACGGGACTACGCCACCAAGTATCTTCTCTCCGGCATCGCCCGGTGCGGAAGGTGTGGCGCCAAGATGCGGGCCTTCCCGTCGTACCGGAAGTCGAAGACGTCGTCGCAGTTCAGGTACGCGTGCCCCGGAAAGAACGACGGCGGATGCGGGGGAGTGGCCAGGGCGGGTGAACCGGTCGACCGCCTCATCAGGAAGGCTGTCTTCCTCAGCTCGGACAAGGCGCTCGCGAACGTCCGTGAGCGCGCTCCCGAATGGACGAAGGAGGAGCAGCTGGCCTCCCTGGAGGGGGACATGGCCGAGTTCAAGCAGGCGTGGCAGGAGAAGCGCATGTCGGCCGCCCGCTATATCGCGCTCACCGAAGACCTGGAGAAGCAGATCGCGGAACTTCAGCGGGAGCGGGCCCTGCACCGCGCCGAGGCCGCGACGTTCGCGGCCGCCCCCATCGACATCCGGGAGCGGTGGGAGAAGCTGACGATCGAGCAGCAGCGCGCCGCCGTCCTCAAGGTCTTCCGTGCGGTCATCGTCAAGCCCGCGTCCAACGGGCCGATCTTCGATCCAGCGGACATCGAGCCGGTGCTCCGGTGACACGGGGGCGCCGGGTCCCCGTTGTGGTCGGAGGCCCGGCTCCGTTCGTTCATGACCGATCCATGCCGAAGATGCGGAGCAGGTCGTCGACCCATCGCATGCCAGGTGCTCTTGAAGGGCTACTGGCACGGCTACATCAGCGGCGATGAGCCGGCGCCGGCGAACGCCGGGTGCCGGGTCGTCGGCCGTGTGGCGTCTGCCGTGCGGCGTCTGCTGCGTACCGGGTCGTCGGCTGTGCGGCACCGTGCCGCAACCGTGCCGCAACCGTGCCGTCGCCAGGCCCGGGGCCGGCTTCCCGGACCCCGGAGAGCCGGTCGACGGCCGGGTACGATCGCACTTCGTACTGCTGTTTCAGTGAACCGCAGCCGGTGCGGAGGAGAGGCCCATCCGTCCTCTCCCCCAACGTCGGCCGAAGCGGGGGAGAGGACTGTCTTGGGCCAGCGTGCCGCCGCTCGTCAGGGGCGCAGCCGCAGACGGAGCCGCCGGAGTACGGCCCGGCGCCGTCAGACCGGACCGATAGTTCTGCTGGGCGGCTGCCTGGCACTCATGTCCGTGGGCGCGGGAGCCGCGCTCGCACACTGGCGGGGCGCCCCGCCCGCAGGGATCTCCGCCGAGGGCTCCCGGCCGGAGGCCGCGCCCCTGATCTCCGCCGAGGCGTCACCCGGAACAGGCTCCCCGTCCCCGTCGAAGGGCCCGAAGAGCCCCAAGAGCTCGCCGAAGCCCGAACAGTCGCCGTCGCCGTCCCCGTCGAAGAGCGAGAAGCCCACGGTCCCCGCCTCCGGTCCCGGGACGTTCACCGCGGCGCAGGCGAGCGGCGAGGCGACCGGCGGTAGCGGCACGCTGCGCCGCTACCGGGTCGAGGTCGAGGACGGCATCGACGTCTCCGCCCGGCAGGCGGCCGCCGAGATCCAGCAGATCCTCGCCCACCCCCGCGGCTGGGCCGCGAACGGCCGGGGCCGCTTCCAGCTCGTCTCGTCGAACGCCGACTTCGTGATCAGGATCGCCACCCCCGCCACCGCGGACAAGCTCTGCCTCGCCGTCGGGCTCAACACCCGGGGCGAGCTGAACTGCGAGACCGTCGAGGGTGTCGTGGTGAACCTGAAGCGCTGGCTGCTGGGCTCGCCCACCTTCGCGGGGACGCCGGCCGAGTACCGGCATCTGATCATCAACCACGAGGTCGGCCACGAGATCGGCATCCGGCAGCACATGGGCTGCCCCGGCCCCGGCAAGCCCGCGCCGGTGATGATGCAGCAGATCAAGGGCCTGAACGGATGCGTCTCCAACGCCTGGCCGTACGACGACGAAGGTACGTATCTCACCGGTCCGCCCGCGTGAAGTTCTGTTTATGATGCCGGTGGGGACCGGGGCCCACACCGGAACAGGAAGGGGCGGACCGCTACCCGGATCGTCGAGGAGACAGAGATGTCACATGACGCCGCCCCGAATCTGGATTTCGCGGGCACCACGCCGTACGAGGACTACGTCCAGGCGGACGTCCTCACCCACCTCCAGCATCCGCGGTCGGACGACCCCGGTGAGATGGTCTTCCTGGTCACCACCCAGGTCATGGAGCTGTGGTTCACCGTCGTCGTCCACGAGTGGGAGACCGCCGCACGCGCCCTGCGCGAGGACAGGATCCCCGTGGCGATGGACGCGCTGAAGCGGTCGGGGCGCGAGCTGGAGGCGCTCAACGCCTCGTGGAAGCCGATCGCCCATCTGACGCCCGCGCAGTTCAACGCCTACCGCGACGCCCTCGGCGAGGGCTCCGGCTTCCAGTCGGCGATGTACCGGCGGATGGAGTTCCTGCTCGGCGACAAGTCCGCGTCCATGCTCGTACCGCACCGCGGCGCCCCGCGCGTGCACGCCGAGCTGGAGAAGGCACTGCACGAGCCGAGCCTCTACGACGAGGTGCTGCGGCTCCTCGCCCGGCGCGGGTACGCGGTGCCGGCCGAGGTGCTGGAGCGGGACCTGTCGCAGAAGTACGAGCCGTCGGAGGCCGTCGAGCAGGTCTGGGCCGAGGTGTACGCGGGCGACCAGGAGACCGAGCTGGTGCGGCTCGGCGAGGCGCTCACCGACGTCGGCGAGCTGGTGTGGCGCTGGCGCAACGACCATCTCGTGGCGACCCGGCGGGCCATGGGCTCCAAGGTCGGCACCGGTGGCTCCGCCGGTGTGGCCTGGCTGGAGAAGCGCGCCGGGAAGAACGTCTTCCCCGAGCTGTGGACGGCGCGCAGCCATGTCTGAGTACCTGGCCCAGCGGGCCGCGGCGCTCGACGCCGCAGACGAACTCGCCGGTGCGCGCAAGCTGTTCACCCTCGACGGGACCGTCTACCTCGACGGCAACTCACTGGGCGCGCTGCCCGCGCACGTCCCCGAGCGGGTCGCCGACGTGGTGAACCGCCAGTGGGGGCGGCTGCGCATCCGCTCGTGGACCGAGGGTGACTGGTGGACGGCGCCCGAGCGCATCGGGGACCGGATCGCGCCCCTCGTGGGCGCCGCTCCCGGGCAGATCGTGGTCGGCGACTCCACGAGCGTCAACGTCTTCAAGGCCGTCGTCGGCGCGGTGCGGCTCCTCGACGACCCGGCCCGTACGGACATCCTGGTCGATGCCACGACGTTCCCCACGGACGGGTACATCGCGTCCTCCGCCGCCCGGATGACCGGTCACCGGATCGTGCCCGTCGACCCGTCGGACGTGGCGTCGGCGCTGGGCCCGGCCACGGCCGTGGTGCTCCTCAACCACGTGGACTACCGCTCGGGCCGCCTCCACGACCTGCCCCGTCTCACGGCGGCGATCCACGACGCGGGCGCGCTCGCGGTCTGGGACCTGTGCCACAGTGCGGGCGCGCTGCCCGTCGGTCTGGACGCGCACGGCGTCGACCTCGCCGTCGGCTGCACCTACAAGTACCTGAACGGCGGCCCCGGTTCGCCCGCGTACCTGTACGTCGCCGAGCGGCATCAGGCGTCCTTCGACTCGCCCCTGCCCGGGTGGACGTCGCACGCCGATCCGTTCGCGATGACCCCCGGCTACGAGGCGGCCCCCGGGTCGACCCGCGGCCGGGTCGGCACGCCCGACATCCTGTCCATGCTGGCCCTCGAGGCGGCGCTGGACGTCTGGAACGGCATCGCGATCGAGCAGGTCAGAGCCAAGAGCCTGGCCCTGACGGACTTCTTCCTGGAGTGCGTCGAGGCGTACGTCCCGGCGGGGCCGGTCACGTCCCTGACCCCCGCAGACCACGCCGCCCGCGGCAGCCAGGTCGCGCTGCGGTGCGAGGACGCGGCGCGGGTGATGGAGGAGCTGATCGCCCGGGGCGTCGTGGGGGACCTGCGGCGTCCGGACATCCTGCGGTTCGGCTTCACGCCGCTGTACGTGGGCTTCGCGGACACCGAACGCGCGGCACGGGTCCTGGCCGACGTGCTGGCCGGCTGACCGGTCGGGCCCCGGGGGCGCACGCCCCCGGGGCCCGTCGCGTCAGTGCTCGCCCTCCGCCCGGTCGCGCAGACCGGTCGCCGGCAGGTCGAGCGCATCGGGCGGCCTGGGGAACGCTCCGGGAGGAAGGGCTGATCACGACGACCCCGGGCATGGGTTCGTTCGTCGCGGGGCAGCCACGCCAGGCCGACCGAATCCTGACGCCAGTGGTAGCGTCCGCGCTGATCAGAGCGAACCCATCGGCCTCGCAGGACTGTTGGAGCACCACATGCCGGACCTCGTCGCCCGAGACGCCTCCGAGGAAGCCTCGGCGTTGTCGCACCCCGCCGTCGAGCCCGACGCGTCCGCCGCGTACGGCGACGGCCCCGACCGGATCGTGGACTTCTACGCGCCGCGTGGCGGGCAGGACGGTGCGCCGCTCGTGGTCGTGTTGCACGGCGGGGCGTGGCGCGCGCCGTACGACCGATGGCACGTCACGCCGTTCGCGGCGTTCCTCGCCGGCCGCGGACTGGCCGTGGCCAACGTCGAGTACCGGCGGGGTCGCGACGACGGCGCGGGGGCCGAGCCGGTCGCGGGCCGGTGGCCGGACACGTTCGACGACGTGGCCGCCGCGATGGACGCGCTCCCGGACCTGGCGCGACAGGCGCTGCCGCAGGCCGATCCGCGGCGCATCGTGGTGACCGGGCACTCCGCGGGCGGTCATCTCGCGCTGTGGGCGGCCGCCCGGCATGTGCTGCCGACCGGTTCGCCGTGGCGGCTGGCGGCGCCGCCCCCGCTGCGCGGCGTCGTCGCGCTCGCCCCGATCGCCGACTTCGCGACTGCCGTCGATCTCGGGGTGTGCGGCGGCGCGGTCCCTCAACTGCTGGGCGGCGAGGGTGGGTACGAGAAGCGTGCGCCGCACGCCGATCCCGCCGTTCTGGTGCCGACCGGTATCGCCACCGTCGTCGTCCAGGGGCGCACGGACATCGTCGTCCCGCAGGACGTCGCGGACGCCTACGTCGACGCGGCGGCCAAGGCGGGCGAGACCGTGGGGTTGACGCTGCTGGACGAGGTCGGGCACTTTCCGCTGATCGATCCGACGGCCGACGCCTGCGCGGTGGTGGCGGAGGAAATCGCTCAACTCGCCTGGTAGAAGCGGACAGAACCTGACCGCAAGGCTTCCTACGTTCTTCCCATGACGAATCTCGTGACCGGAGCAACCGGAACCGTCGGCCGCCAGGTGGTGGCGGAACTCCTCCGCCGCGGAAAGCCCGTCCGCGCCCTGACCCGCGACCCGGCGAAAGCCGACTTCCCCGATGGCGTCGAGGTGGTGCGGGGCGACCTCACCGATGCCGAGACCCTGGCCGCCGCCCTGGAGGGCGTCACGGGCCTGCACCTGATCACCTTCGGTGGTCCGTACTTCGCCCCACTGGAGACCGGCCCGCGCATCATGGAGCTGGCCGAGGCGGCCGGCGTACGGCGCGTCACCGTGCTGCACGGCGGTGGTCCGAGCCCGCTGGAGGACGCGGTCAGGGGGAGCGACCTCGCCTGGACCGTGCTGATGCCCGTCGAGTTCATGGCCAACGCCCTTGAATGGGCGGAGAGCGTCCGCGCCGACGCGGAGGTACGCGAACCGTTCGTCGGCAGGCTCAGCGCCATGGTCCACGAAGCCGACATCGGCGCCGTCGCGGCCGTCGCCCTCACCGAGGACGGCCACGCGGGCCAGGAGTACCTGATCACCGGCCCGCAGGTGCTGACCCTCAAGGACAAGGTCGACGCCCTCGCCGCCGCCCGGGGCCGGAAGATCCGGCTCGTCGAACTGAGCGAGCAGCAGGCGGTGCGGCAGTGGCGGGCCGCCGGGCAGCCGGAGGACGTCATCGGCTTCCTGCTGGACGTCTACGGCAACACGCCTGTCGAAGGGCGCACCGTGGTCGACACGGTCGAGAAGGTCACGGGCAGCCCGCCGCGCACCTTCGCCCGGTGGGCCGAGGAGCACGCGGACGCCTTCCGCGGCTGACGCGGCACGGTACGGGCGGGGCCCCGAGCGGCCGTGCCCGTACCCGCCGTACCCGCTCCGTGACCGCACTCGGCGTCGTCGTCGCGTGCGAGACGGGCCGACGCGTCCCGCCGCGTACCGAAACCCCGGCCCCATCAGGTAGTACTCAAGGCGGACGCCCCAGGATCCGCAGTGATGCTGACGACCGGGGACCCGCCGCCCGCTTACCTTCATTACGTGACCCAGAAGACCCGCAGCCCCGAATACGACCTGGCCCAGGGAGCGCTCAGCGGCCTCCGCCAGGACCTCGTCCACGACGCGTTCGCCTACCGGCCGCTGCCGCCGCTGAGCGTCGAAGGGCCGCTGGTCCGCCGGCTGCCGGGCGAGCGGATACGCCGGGGCGCGGTGTGGCTCCCGCACGCCGTGGTGCTGTTCCTCGCCCTGTGCACACTGCTGCTCGCCTACGCCGACGACGAGGGCGGCCTCGCCTTCGTCGTCGGCGGCTTCGTCCCCGCGGCGGCCGTCGTGATGACCCTGGTCAGACCGGTGGGCGCATGGTGGGTCTCGATCGCGAGCACACCGTTCGTGGCGGTGCTGGGCTCCTGGGGCGACTGGCCCTGGGCGCCGGCCGGGTTCCTCTCCCACCTGACCGTGATGATCGTCGTGGCCCTGCGGACCCGCCCGCGGACGGCCGCCTGGATGTGGGTGATCACCGCGGCGTACGGGATGTTCGCCGACACGGTGATCAGCCGCGGCTACGGCCCCGGTGCGGCGCCCATGCTCTTCACCTCGGCGGTCCTTCTGCTGATGGTGAGCATGTTCCTCGTCCGGCGTGAGGCGAAGCAGCAGGTCGCCGCCCAGCAGACGGTCACCGCCACCGAGCGCGACCGGCGCACCCTCCTGGAGGAGCGGACCACCATCGCCCGGGAACTGCACGACGTGGTCGCCCACCACATGTCCGTCGTCGCCATCCAGGCGGAGGCCGCGCCCTACCGGGTGGAGAACCCGCCGGAGGAACTGGAGAAGGCGTTCGCCACGATCCGGGAGAACGCGGTCGCCGCGCTGACCGAGCTGCGCCGCATCCTCGGCGTCGTACGAGCGGAGGACTACCAGGCCCCCGACGCCCCGCAGCCCGTCCTCGCCGACCTCGGCCATCTGCTGGCCAACGTCCGCGAGGCCGGCCTCGAGACCGAGAAGACGATCACCGGCGCGGTCCGCGACCTTCCGCAGGGCGTGGAGCTGTCCGCGTACCGGATCATCCAGGAGGCGCTCAGCAACGCGCTGCGCCACGCGCCGGGCTCCACCGCCAAGGTGGAGCTCTCGTACGTCCTCGGCGGCCTGGGCCTGCGGATCGTCAACACCGCTCCGCGGGGGCTGGTCAAGGCGTCACCGGGAGCGGGTCACGGCATCACGGGGATGCGGGAGCGTGTGACGATGCTGAGCGGCGAGATGACCGCGGAGCCGACGGAGGACGGCGGTTACGCGGTCACCGCGTTCATCCCCGTCGCCGCACCGACCGCCGCCTCCGAGGAGACGTCATGACGATCCGGGTCCTCATCGTCGACGACCAGATCATGGTCCGCGAGGGTTTCTCCGTCCTGCTGAACGCCATGCCCGACATCGAGGTCATCGGTGAGGCGGTCAACGGCCGCGAGGCCGTCACCAAGGTCGCCGAGCTCGCGCCCGACGTCGTCCTGATGGACATCCGCATGCCGGAGCTCAACGGCATCGAGGCGACCCGCGAGATCGTCGCCGCGCACGCCGAGTCCAAGGTGCTGGTGCTCACCACCTTCGACCTGGACGAGTACGTGTACCAGGCGCTGCGCGCCGGGGCCTCCGGCTTCCTGCTGAAGGACGCCTCCGCCCGGCAGCTCGCCGACGGGGTGCGGATCGTGGCGGCCGGCGAGGCACTGCTCGCGCCGACCGTCACCCGCCGCCTGATCACCGAGTTCTCCAAGCTCTCCGACACTCCGCGTCCTGCCGCGATGACACAGGTCGCCGACCTGACGGAGCGCGAGACGGAGGTCCTGGTACTGATCGCGCAGGGCCTGTCCAACGCGGAGATCGCCTCGCATCTGGTCGTCGCCGAGTCGACCATCAAGACGCATGTGAGCCGGGTCCTGGTGAAGCTGGGGCTGCGCGACCGTACACAGGCGGCGGTGTTCGCGTACGAGGCGAGGCTGGTCACGCCCGGGTAGCGGCGGTTAGCGTCCGGCCATGGACGCTTCGAGTGACGTGCCCTTGCCCTTCGAGCCCTGGTCGCCTTCGTTCGTCGCCGACCCGTACCCCGCCTTCGCCGAGCTGCGGGCGCGGGGCCGGGTGCACTGGTACGAGCCGACGCGGCAGTTCCTCGTACCGCACCACGCGGAGGTGTCGGCGCTGCTGCGGGACCGGCGGCTGGGGCGGACGTATCTGCACCGCTTCACCCACGAGGAGTTCGGCCGCACCCCGCCGCCCGCCGCGCACGAGCCGTTCCACACGCTGAACGACCACGGGCTGCTGGATCTGGAGGCCCCCGACCACACCCGGATCCGGCGCCTGGTGACGAAGGCGTTCACCCCGCGGACCGTGCAGAGACTGGAACCGGTCGTGCGGCGGCTGGCGGCCGGTCTGGTCGCCGACTTCAAGAAGGCGGGTGGCGGGGACCTGCTCGCCGAGGTCGCGGAGCCGCTGCCGGTGGCGGTGATCGCCGAGATGCTGGGCATCCCCGAGTCCGACCGCACGCTGCTGCGGCCCTGGTCGGCGGAGATCTGCGGCATGTACGAGCTGAACCCGCCGGAGGAGACGGCGGCGCGGGCGGTGCGGGCCTCGCTCGAATTCAGCGCCTACCTGCGGGAGCTGATCGCGCTGCGGCGCGCGGACCCGGGAGAGGACCTGATCTCCGCGCTGATCGCCGCGCACGAGGAGGGCGACCGGCTCAGCGAACAGGAGATGGTCTCCACGTGTGTGCTGCTGCTGAACGCGGGGCACGAGGCGACGGTCAACACCACGGCCAACGGCTGGTGGACGCTCTTCCGCCACCCCGAGCAGCTGGCCGCGCTGCGGGCGGACCACTCGCTGCTGTCCAGTGCCGTGGAAGAACTGATGCGTTACGACAGCCCGCTCCAGCTCTTCGAGCGCTGGGTGCTCGACGACATCGAGATCGACGGCACGGTCGTCCCGCGCGGCTCCGAACTGGCCCTGCTGTTCGGCTCCGCCAACCGCGACGGCGCGCGGTTCGACCGCCCTGACACGCTGGACCTGACGCGCGCGGACAACCCGCACGTCAGTTTCGGCGCGGGCATCCACTACTGCTTGGGCGCACCGCTGGCCCGCGTCGAACTGGTGGCATCGTTCGGCGAGTTGCTGCGGCAGGCGCCGGGGATGCGGCTGGTGGAGGAGCCGCGCTGGAAGCCGGGCTTCGTGATCCGGGGGGTGGAGGAGCTGCGGGTGGAGCTGTGACGGGTCGCGCGTGGTGGGCGGGGAGGGGACGGCCCGCCGCGGGCGCCACCCGCGCCGCCACGCGGACCCGCGCCTCCATGCGGACCTGCGCCGCCACGCGGACCCGCGCCTCCGGGCGCCACCCGCGCCGCCACGCGGACCCGCGCCTCCTACTTCGTCTCCAGGTCCCGCCTCCTGAACCCTTCCAGCCCGGCCCACACCAGTCCCGCCGCCACCAGCGTCAGGACCACCATCGGCGTCCAGCTCATCTCCGCCGCCGGCAGCTGCGGGACGTGTCCGAACGGCGAGAGGTCGCCCATCCAGTCGGGGAACCGCAGCAGCCGCCCCAGGTACCCGACCACGAACGCGTACACCGGCACGATCCACGCCGCCGCGCTCGCCTTCGGGAACCAGCCGAAGATCACCACCGCGACTCCGGCCGTGACCCACAGCGCCGGTGCGTACGCGAGCGCCGCGCCCGGCAGTTCGAGGAACAGTGCGCCGTCCGACGCCGACGCCGCCCCCGAGAGGCCGAAGCCGAGCCCCGCCAGCAGCAGCAGCGCCGTACCGCCCGCCATGGCCACGGCCAGGTGGCTGCCCACCCAGCGGCCGCGGGACAGCCCGGTCGCGAGCAGCGGTTCAGCCGGGATGGCCGCTGGCCGCGGGCAGCGGCCCGACCGTGGCAGCGTGCAGGCTCCGCGGCACGGCGAGGGCCGCGCAGGCCCGCCGGGGTCCGGCCGTCAGGACGCGGCGCATCCGCCGTGCCAGGAAGAGGGAGCCGAATCCCACGGCGCACATCACGGTGCTCAGCCCCATCGCCCCGACGGCGATGTCGTCGAGGACGTCTGTCGGCACGATGCCGGCCAGGAGCGCGCCTGCCGCGAACAGCGCCGTACCGGCCGCCGCCCAGAACCCGGCCCGCCTGCGGTAGGCGTGGAACCCGTCCACGGTCGCGGCGAGGTCGCCCGCCGCCTTGGCGGTCCTGCTCATGTGAAACCCCGGTCCGAGGGGGGCACGAGACTATGCCACCGGCAAAGTCAGCCCCCAGGCCCCCGCACGCACCGTCCACGTCCGCGTCCGGACCGGGCCCGTGACGTGGGCGTCGGCCCGGTAGCGGAAGTCCGGGCCGGAGACCGTGAGGGACCGGGCGTTCGCCCGCAGTGGCTCCTCCGCGGAACCGTGCCGTACGACGACCTCCGCGCGGCCGCCGAGACCCGCGCGTACGGTCACGTCCTCCACCGGGCGGTCGAGATCGGTCAGCAGGACGCCGTCCGCCTCCACCCGCAGCCGGTGCGTACGGACCGGAGCGGTCGCGGGAACGGGGCGCACGAGCGTGCGGACCAGGGAGCGGGCCGTCGTCCACACCGATGCCGCCTCCATGCGCGACGCCGTCCGATGGGACACGGGGATCGACAGGTCGCCCAGCACCACGCCGTCGCTCTCGTCCACCAGCAGGTCCAGCCGCCGCGGGCTGCCGTCGAGCACGGCCCTGGCCGCGGCGACCGCCCCGGCGGGCACGCCGAGCGAGTGCGCGAGCCCCACCGAGGCGCCCACCGGGACCAGCGCGAGCACACCGTCGCCCAGCCATCGGTCGCGGTGCAGCAGCGCCACCGCCCGCAACAGCGCCCGGTCGTCCCCCACCACCACCGGCCTGCGCGGACCCCGCCGGGCCAGTGCACGGGCGAACTCCTCCGGACCCTGCGGGAAACAGATTTTCGCCTCCGACCCGCCGCACAGCACATCTTTCGCGATGCGCACGGATTCGCCGTCCATTCGGCGGGCGACCGGGTCGATGACCACCAGCAGCTGGTCGTGAGCCGACACCTCGGTCCTTCCTCGGGTAGCATCTTTGTGCAAGAGCCCCTTGCGCTATTGCGCCAGGGGCTTCGTCTATTCCGGGGCAACCTGTCCCAGGACTCAGGCACGGCTCCAGCCCCCTGACCTTGGTCTTGCCCCGCCCGGAAGGGGTGTACGCCTGTGCCCGCACTTGTGCTGCTCGGTGCTCAGTGGGGTGACGAAGGCAAGGGAAAGGCCACCGACCTGCTCGGTGGATCAGTCGACTATGTGGTGCGTTACCAGGGCGGCAACAACGCCGGCCACACGGTCGTCGTCGGCGACCAGAAGTATGCGCTGCATCTCCTCCCTTCCGGAATCCTCTCGCCCGGATGTACTCCGGTCATCGGCAACGGCGTCGTTGTGGACCCGGCGGTTCTGCTCTCCGAGCTGAGCGGGCTGAACGACCGCGGCGTCGACACGTCCAAGCTCATGATCAGCGGTAACGCCCATCTGATCACCCCGTACAACGTCACCGTCGACAAGGTGACGGAGCGGTTCCTCGGCAAGCGCAAGATCGGCACCACGGGCCGCGGCATCGGACCGACGTACGCCGACAAGATCAACCGGGTCGGCATCCGTGTCCAGGACCTCTACGACGAGTCGATCCTGATGCAGAAGGTCGAGGCGGCCCTCGACACCAAGAACCAGCTGCTGACGAAGGTCTTCAACCGCCGCGCGATCGAGGCGGAGAAGATCGTCGAGGAGATGCTCCAGTACGCGGAGCAGATCAAGCCGTACGTCGCGGACACCACGCTGATCCTGAACAACGCCATCGACGAGGGCAAGGTCGTCCTCTTCGAAGGCGGCCAGGGCACCCTCCTCGACGTCGACCACGGCACGTACCCCTTCGTGACGTCGAGCAACCCGACCGCGGGCGGCGCATGCACCGGCGCCGGCGTCGGGCCGACGAAGATCAGCCGGGTCATCGGCATCCTCAAGGCGTACACGACCCGCGTCGGCGCGGGCCCGTTCCCGACCGAGCTGTTCGACGAGGACGGCGAGGCGCTGCGCCGCATCGGCGGCGAGCGCGGCGTCACCACCGGCCGCGACCGCCGCTGCGGCTGGTTCGACGCGGTCATCGCCCGCTACGCGACCCGGGTCAACGGTCTGACCGACTTCTTCCTCACCAAGCTGGACGTCCTCACCGGCTGGGAGCAGATCCCCGTCTGCGTCGCCTACGAGATCGACGGCAAGCGGGTCGAGGAGCTGCCGTACTCGCAGACCGACTTCCACCACGCGAAGCCGGTGTACGAGATGCTGCCGGGCTGGTCCGAGGACATCACCAAGGCGAAGACCTTCGCCGACCTCCCGAAGAACGCGCAGGCGTACGTGAAGGCGCTGGAGGACATGTCCGGCGCCCCGATCTCGGCGATCGGCGTCGGCCCCGGCCGGACCGAGACGATCGAGATCAACTCGTTCCTGTAGGCCTGCCGGGCTGGACGGACACGGTGCGAGGCCCCGGACGCGAATCGGCGTCCGGGGCCTTCGCGTCGGTTCCCGCCGGGGGAGTCAGCCGGTGCGGCGGTGGGCGGTCGGGTGTCCTCGCCCGAGGGTGCCCGGTCCCGACCGCCGGCGTCCGCCTGACGGTGGACGGTCCGCGCGGTGACGCACGAATGACGGCCGAGGTCCGCCGGCGTACGAGGCGGGCAGGGGCCTCTCCCCGCCGTGCACACGGCTGGTTAGGCTGCGTGTTCCGAATGTTCACGCCGGCGCCGAGGCGGGAGCACTGCCGAGGCCGGTTCAGGGGTGAAGACACATGGCGGATCGCCAGACGACGCAGTTGTTCGACAGCATGCGGCGGGGCATGCCGTTCGAGTTCACAACCAAGATGTCGATGACGAAGCGGCTCGCGACGCTGGTGTGCGTCGCCGAGCTGTTCGGCTACCAGTACGCCGGGGCCCGGCAGGAGGTCTTCTCCATCAAGCTGGCCTTCACTCCCGACCCGAGCCCGCAGGCGCAGGCGCGTGCCGCGCAGTACTGGCCGTACGCACCCCGGATCCCCGAGATCCCGCAGCAAGTGCTGGAACTCAACAAGAAGCGGGTTCTGTTCGACCTGAGCAGCAGAGCCGCGCTGCTGAGGCGGCTGCCGGTCATCGGGATCGCGCTCCTGCTGGCGAGCCTGCGCCCGCTCGGCTCCCTGGGCGGCAGTCCTGGCCTGGCTCTCGGCTACGTGTGCTTCCTCGCCGCGCTCGTCGGCCTCGGCGTCTGGTTCAACTTCGCGCGCCACAAAAGGGCCGCCGCACACCTTGAGGCCGCGGGTTTCGTGCGTCACGAGCCCTCCCCCGGCCAGGTCTCCTACCTCCCGCCCGGCAGCCTGCCGCCCGCCCAGTGGCACGAGCCGCAGCAGTACGGGCCCGGCCCGCAGCAGGGGTACGCCCAGCAGCCCTACGGCGGGCCGCAGCCTCCGTACCCGGCGCCGCAGCACCAGCCGTACGCCCAGCAGCCCCCGTACGGCCACCAGTCCCCGGCCCAGCCCCCGTACGGTCACCAGCCCTACGGTGGTCAGCCGCCGCAGTGAGGCACGGCGGCGTCGGGTGGTGGCCGGCCCGTTGCCGTGCAAGCCGCTGCTGACCGGGCTGTCCGTCGGGAAGGTGGCCGACGGCCGGCGGCTCCCCGTCCACACCGTTCTCGGTGTCTTCGGCGCCAACGCCTCCGGCAAGTCCAGCGCCACATCGGCAACCCCAACGCCGAGGGCAAGCAGCGCAAGCGACCTATGGACGAGGGGCGCGCGCCGTCACCGAGCAGCAGTCCAAGCACGTGTACGCGGACCAGGTGCTGAGCGCGGACGGCAGCCGCTACGCGAATGCCCGCAGGTACGCGAAGAAGATCAACGACCGCTGCGATTCGGCCGATCCGAACAAGTGGGACCCCTGCACGGACGTCTTCGCCTTCGTCGAGGACGGACTGCTCCTTCGCGGCTACTAGGCTGAGGGCCGCACACTCAACGGATCGCGGCGGAGTCCGCCGAGCTTGAGAAGATCCACACCATGAAGCAGGGGCTCGCTGCCGAACTGCTCAGCGGTGACCTGGCCGGTCAAGCGGCGTAGTCGAACGACCCGCGAAACCTCGGGAGGCCATGCATGCCCGTCCGTAAGCCGCCCACCGCGCGTCAGCGGCGGCTCGGGGCCGAGCTGCGGCGGATGCGTGAGCAGGTCGGGATGTCGCTCACCGAAGCAGCCGCGCTGCACCGCGTGGACAAGACGGCCATCAGCAACACCGAGTCCGCGCGGTTCGGTGTGAGCGCCGACCGGGTGCGAGTGTGGGCCGCCAACTACTCGTGCCCCGATGCGGCCTACGTGGGTGCGCTCGCCGACATGGCCCGAGAGCGGTCCGGCTCCAACTGGTGGGACGCGTATCGTGATTCGATGGCCTCCTTCATGCTGGACCTGGTCGAGCTGGAGCACCACGCAGTCGGCCTGCGACACGTACAGATCACGCACCTGCCCGGCTTGTTGCAGCACGAGGACTATGCGAGGGCGGTCTTCGGAGAGGCCGTCCCGCCCCTGACACCTCAGGCGCTCGATCTTCAGGTCGACTTCCGGTTGCAGCGCCGGGCGCTGCTCGACCGGACCGAACCGCCACGGTGCTCGTTCCTCCTCCACGAAGCGGCCCTGCGGATGCTGTTCGGCGATCGCAACGTCGTACGCCGGCAGTTGGAGGAGCTGCTCAAGCAGTCGGAGCGGGAGTCGGTGACCCTGCGGGTCGTGCCATTCACCGCCGGCGGGTTCCCGAGCGCGGGCAGCTCAACGATGTATGCGAGTGGCCCGGTCCGGCAACTGGACACCGTGCAGATCGATGTCCCGAACGGCGTCACCTTTCTGGACTCCGAGACGCACCTCACCAACTACCGCGCAGTACTGGACCGCATGGAGCAGAGGGCCTTGGACGCGACACATTCTCGGGACTTCATTCGCAAGGTGCTGCACGAGCTGTGAGGGCGTGAAGGACGTTGGACATTCAGTGGCGCAAGGCTTCGTACTCGGAACAGTCCGGAAACTGCCTGGAGCTGGCGGTGGTCGATGGGCAGGTGCTCGTACGGGAGAGCGACGACCCTGGCGTGATCGTCAGGACGACTCCGTCCAAGCTCGCGGCGTTCCTGGCGGGGGCGAAGGCCGGAGAGTTCGACGACCTCGTCTGACCCGTCTCGTTCGGGCATATGCCATCCCAACGAGTTGGCGCATCAATGTTGATGCGAACTCACTGTTGCGGCTAGCGTGATTCCGGACAGTAGCCGACCGGTAACTGTCCAGCCATGTAGAGCGCCCCGGCGGTGTGCGACCACCCCGGGGCTCGGCCAACGCCTCTCAGGAGCGTCAGCATGCCCAACCGTAACCGGCCCGGGCGCGCGCGAACACTCGTGCGCCTCGCCGTCCTCGTCCTCGCGTGCCTCGTGCGCGCACTCCTTCCCGTACCGGCCTCCGCCTCCGACGCAGGTCGGCGTCCGCCCGGCTACCGCGTCTTCGGTGACGACGCCGAGATGCCCATGCTGCCCCCGCACCTCTTCCGGCGGGCGCGCCGCGAGGACGACGTCCTCCACCGGTCCGCCTACCGTGTGCGCCCCTACCTGGTCGCCCACGAACAGCGCTCGCGCCGCAGGGCGCTCGCACTCGCGCTGGACGGGATCGACATCGGCCCGTGGGTGATCCACGGGCACCCGATCGGCCAACCAGCCCCGGCAACGGCCCTGACGGGAGTGGCGGCATGAGCAACGCACCCCGGATGCAGGTCAGTCGCGTGCCCGGGAAGCGGGTGCGGCGGGAGCGCGACGGCAACCTCACCATCGACCTCTGGCTGTGCCGGGACGGCGCCTTCGCCGCGGACCTTCCGCTGCGGCTCACACCGGCCGAGGCGGAGGTCCTCCACGCGCAGCTCTGCTACGCCCTGGACGACGACACCGTGTCCGCGACCACCCCTGCGTCCGCCCTCCCCGACTGTCGCAAGCCCGCAGTAGGCGGCGGCCGGGGCCACCGTCCGTAGTCGTGGACCGGTGACCCGTGTGGGCGACGCGGAGGTGATCGTGTCGCCCACACGCTCCCCACTCCCCGACCTGGCAGGCGATGTGGCCTCAGCGAGATCGACTCGTTCCTGTGGGGCGTCAGGCGGACACTGGAAACCCCCGAGGGGCAGTTCCGCGGCGAGGGCCGAGCGCCTTCGCCGCGGATCCGCGCCCGGGGGTTTCCTCCGGGTCCGGCGCCGGTGCCGACGGCCCGGACAACGGCAGGGCCCTCCCATGCGTCGGGCCGTCGCGACACTCAGTCGCCGACCACCCCGGCGTCGATGCGGCGACCACGGGACGTGTCCACCACGACCGGGATGCCGTCCGGGACGCGTCCCTCCAGCCGGTCGAGCAGGGACTCCACCGGCGGGAGGTCTCCGGGGGTGCGGACGTGGATGTACATCGTCCGGGAGGTCGCGTCGACACTCGTGACGGACGCGCCCGGCTCGTCGGCGAGCCACTGCTGCGCCGCTTCCTTGGTCCGGCCGGTCCAGACGTTGAGCAGCAGCGTGACCACGGTGTTGGCCGTCAGCGGAACGAACACGACGGCGAACAGCACGACCATGGCGGCATAGGTCCTGCGGGCGGGCCGACCGGCCTTCTTGTCGGCCTCCGCGGCGTAGCCCAGCGAGGCGAAGACCACGATGCCCCCGAAGACCAGGGCGAAGAGGTTCGACACGAACAGCACCAGCGCGCCCAGCGCCAGCCACCCCGACAGTTCGCCCAGGCACACCCCGGCCACCACCAGGGGTGGGACGAGGGAGATGGCGATCGCGACCCCGGGCAGCACGGCGGCCACGTCCCGGCGGGCCAGCGCCACCGCACCGGCGAAACCGGTCGCCAGGGCGGCGATCAGATCCATCAGGCCCGGCGACGTACGCCCTGCGATCTGACTGTTGGACAGCAGGTCGTAGTTGCCGGGCAAGGCCACGGACATGAGCATCCCGACCGCGATCACGAGCAGGCACGCGAGGAGGACGGTCCTGGCCGATCCGGTGCGGCGGCGCTTCACCGACCCGAGGGCGATGCCCATGATCGGAGTGGAGAGCGGCGCGATGATCATCGCGCCGATCACGGTGGCCGTCGAGTCGGTGATCACCCCGCCGGCCGCGATGACCGACGACAGCGTCAGCATGGTCCAGAAAGCCGAGCGCTTGGACGTGGTGTCCCCGGACGACAGGTCCAGATCCTCGGTCAGCTCGTCCAGTGAGCGGCGCTGAGAGGCGGGCAGAACACGGGCGCGGACTCTGCTGATCATGCGCCCAAACAACCATGTTCCGTACGATTCCGGCGGGCGGGACACGAGCAGGCGTGAGTCCGTCGCCGGCCCGGTGCACGCCGACCGCGGGTGCCGCGTCGCCCGGCTGCGCGGCCCGGCTGCGCGGCCCGGCTGGGCGGCTCGGCCCGGCCGCGCGGGCTTGGTGCGGCTGGGCGGTCGACTGGCTGTGCGGCTCGGTCCGGCTGCGCGGGCGACTGACCGGGCGGCGCTCGGCCCGGCGGGCAGCCGAAGAACGACGACGATCGCGAGCAGCACTGCCACGTTGACGGTCGGCACGCGATCCTCCCCATCGGGATGCCACTCCCGTCGCCCGCGGCATGTGCTGTCATCCGTGTCCCTTATGCTCCCGCCATGAGCGACGGGGGGCCCGCGAGACGGGTGATCGACGGCCGGTTCGAGCTGGAGGGGCGGCTCGGCGGCGGTGGGATGGGCACGGTGTGGCGGGCGCGCGACACCGTGCTGGACCGGGCCGTCGCGCTGAAGGAGGTGCGACCGCCCGACCCGGGGCTCGCGGAGTACGACCCGGAGGCGGCCCGTCTGCTGCGGGCCCGGGTGCTGCGGGAGGCCCGTGCGCTCGCCCGCGTCGACCATCCCAACGTCGTGACGATCCACCACGTGGTGGACGGCGGCGAGGACACCTACCCGTGGCTCGTCATGGAGTTGGTGACCGGCGGGTCGCTCGCGGACCGGCTCGCGCGAGGGCCGATGGCGCCCGTCGAGGCCGCCCGGCTGGGCCGGGAGGTGCTGGCCGCTTTGCGGGCCGCGCACGACATGGGCATCCAGCACCGGGACGTCAAGCCGGCGAACGTACTGCTGCGCCCCGACGGGCGCCCGGTGCTCACCGACTTCGGGATCGCGGCCATCCGCGAGTCGACCGTTCTGACCACGACCGGGTCGCTCATCGGCACTCCCGACTACATGGCGCCGGAGCGGGTCAGAGGCGAGGGCGGCGGGGCCGGTTCCGACCTGTGGTCGCTGGCGATGATGCTGTACGTGGCGGTGGAGGGCCACCATCCGCTGCGGCGCGGTACGACGCTCGCGACGCTGGCGGCCGTGCTCAGCGACGAAGTGCCGCCGCCGCGGCAGGCCGGACCCCTGACAGACGTGCTGAACGCCGTGCTCGTCCGGGACGCGGCCGCCCGGCCCGGTGCCGACGCCGTGGACCGGTTGCTGGCCTCGGTGGCCGACGGCGTCGCGCCGCCGCCGACGGCAGTGGACGCCACGGCCACGCCGCCCGTGGGCGCGGACGGGCCCGCCGCACCGGACGGCGGGTCGACGGCCACCTCGTACCGGCTGGCGCCCCCGCCGGGCGCACCCGAGGTCGGGGCACGACCGGCCGCAGCCGCAGGGGCGGGCGCAGCGTCGCCGCGCGACGCCGTGCCGACGGGGGCGCCCACCTCTCAGCCCACCCCGCAGCCCGAAGCCGCGCCCACCACACCGCGGCAGCCCGCCCGGGGGCGGCCGATGCGTCGGCGGCTCGCCGTCGCCTCGTCGCTCGCGGGTACGGCGCTGACCGCCGTGCTGGTGTGGACGCTGCTGCCGGACGGCGAGGACGGCGACGGCACGGGGGCCGGGGCCAAGGGCCGTGAGGTCCCCTCACAGGTCGGTGAGAGCGGCTCGCCCACGCCCTCGCCGTCGACCGCCGCACCGTCGAAGTCCTCCTCTGTGCCCTCGCAGGTCGGTGCCGACAACCTGCTCACCCCCGACGGCATCCGAGGGGCGGTCAAGGAGATCAAGAAGGAGACGGGGACCGACAGGGCCGGTTACCTGGCCGTGTATCCGCAGTACGTGGCCGTGTGGGCCATGGTGGAGGGCAGCGACAAACGGTACGACACGTGGACGTACCGTCCGGGTGAGGGCATGAGCAAGGGGTCCATCAGCGGTTCCCTCATGGGCGGTGATCTCCCCTTCGACGTGGACGAGTTCGACTGGGACGTCGTACCCGGCCTGATCGCGAGGGCGGAGAAGGACCTGAAGGTCGACAAGCCCACCTCCCGCTACGTGCTGGTCAACCCGGCGAACGACACCTTCGACACCCCGCTCGGTCTGGCGTTCTACCTGTCCGACGAGTACGGCGGCGGCTTCGTCGAGGCCGATCTCAAGGGCAGGGTGACCAGGGTGGTTCCGGCCGATCGCTGACTCGGGGGCGGACACGCGGGGCTTCCCGGCTCGTAGGAACCGGGTCACGCTCCCGTGGCGCATCCCCCGCGGGCGTCCACCGGCCCGGCTTCCGGCTCATCCCGTACAGGCGACGGCTCCCACCGCCCACGCAGCGGCCCCGGCGCGGGTCCCAGGAGGCGCTTGAGGCGCTTGGGGCGCCCGAAGAGCCCGAGGAGCCCGAAGAGCCGAAGAGCCCGAAGACCGGCGGGGCGGCCACCGAACCCTCGGAGAAGCGCCGTTGAACGCTCCGGCCCGGTGGCACGTACTGAAGCGCGGGGGCCCCGGTTTCCGGGGCCCCCGCCAACGGTCAGACCGTTCCGTCACGACCATGGGGCTGCGGATGATGCACACACGCCGGAGGCGCGCACGACGAAAACTCCAGCGGATCGTGCGGCTGGCCGCCGTCGTCGGGCTGCTCAGCGGCGGCCTGATGGTCTCCGGCGCCGTCGCGGGCGAGCCGCCCGCCGGCGGTCCGCAGGCGGTGGACCCGGCCGCGGACGTCGTGGCGCGGCTCGGCCCGTCCCGTACCGCCGGCAGCTGGACCGGCGCCGACGGGCGCACGGTCGTCGCCGTCACCGACCAGGACGCGGCCGAAGAGGCGCGGCGGGCGGGTGCGGAGGCGAAGGTCGTCGAGCACAGCATGGAGCAACTCCGCTCGGCCACAGAGGAGTTGCGCTCGGCACCCCGCGTGCCGGGCACGGCATGGTCGGTGGACTACGCCGACAACAGCATCACCGTGCGCGCCGACAGCACCGTCTCGGCCGAGGACTGGTCGGACCTGTCCGGCCTCGCCGAGCAGATCGGCGGCTTCGTGCGCATGGAGCGGACCGACGGCGCCTTCACCACCCGGGTGAACGGCGGCACCCCCGTCTTCGGCGACCGGCGGCGCTGCTCGGCGGGCTTCAACGTCACCGACGGCCGGGACACCTTCATCCTGACGGCCGGGCACTGCGGACCGCGTGACACCACCTGGTTCCTGGACCGCGGCGCCGACGAACTCGTGGGCACCACCACCGTGTCCAGTTTCCCGGGTGACGACTACTCCCTGGTGCGCTACGAGGACGTCGGCACCCTCGACCGCACCAACGTCGTGGACACCGGCAACGGCAGCGCCGTGCAGATCGTCGGCGCCGGCCGGGCGGCCGTCGGCCAGCGGGTGTTCCGCAGCGGCAGCACGACCGGCTTCCGGTCGGGGATGGTGACCGCCGTCAACGCCACGGTGAACTACCCGGAGGGCACGGTCACCGGACTGATCGAGACCACCGTCTGCGCGGAGCCCGGCGACAGCGGCGGCCCGCTCTTCTCCGAGGGGCTGGCGCTCGGCGTCACCTCGGGCGGCGACGGGGACTGCACCACCGGCGGCACGACCTACTTCCAGCCGGTGACCACGGCCATGGAGAGCCTCGGGGTGAACCTGACGGGCGGGCCGCCGGCTCCCGGCGACGCGAACGCGGACGGGGCGAGGGAGGAGAACGGGGAGACCGGGGCCGGTGCGCCGCCGGTACCCGCGCCGCCGGTACCGCCGGTGCGTCCGGAAGAGGGCATCGCGTCGCGTACGGTCACCTCGATCGTCGACTTCGGCAACCCGGCTCTGGGCGCGGGCCTCATCGGGGTCAGCCTGACGGGACTGCTGGCCGCGCGCTGGCTGGTGTCGGCCCAGGAACGCAGGGAGTACCGCAGCTTCCACAGCGCCAGCTGGGGCTGACCAGGCCCGCCCGTGCCGGGGTGTGCCACACAACTCGTACGGGTGGGGGTGCCTCACGACCCGTACGGGGGGCGTGCCTCTCAACTCGTACGGGGTTGGCCAATCCGTACGGGTGCGGATGTCAGCCCGTCCTGGTGTAGGTGAGGGGTTCGCCCCCGGAGCCGACGAGTTCGCGGACGAGGGTGCTGTCGCCCCGCATGGTCAGCCGGCTCCACTGGCCCGGGGCGCAGGACACCCGGTTCCCGAACGCCACCTCGGTCGGGTCGAGTTCGAGGGGCGGGCCCGCGGCGCGGAGGGTGGCGGACCAGCGGCAGTCGTAGTTCGGGCCGGTGCCGGTCAGGGTCATCACCTGTTCGCCCCTCGCGCCCTGCGTGAGCGTCATGATCCGTGTGTTGGTGCCGTCCGCAGTGTCGAACGACGCCTGCCAGGTGCCGACGTACTCCTGCGGCACGTCCCCGTCTGCCTGCGCGGTCGACGGCGTACTGCCGGGCTGCGGCGCAAAGTTGTCCGTGGGCGTCTGCGGCGACGGTGTGGGCGTCTCGGGGCCGGGCGTCGGGTCCGCGTTCGCCCCGCGGTGCTCGTCCTTGGACATCAGCGCGTAGACGGAGCCGCCCGCGCCGAGCGCGACGACCAGGGCGACGGCGATCAGCGCGAGTGTCCCGCCGCGTGAATGGCGCGGCGCGGGGGCGCCGGCGGGGGCATGCCGGGCAGGTGCGTACGGGGCCGGAGGGTACGGCTGCGGATACCCGTACGCCTGTCCGTGCTGCGGGGGCTGCCCGGGCCCGTACCGCGGGGGTGGCGCGGGTACGGGCGTCGGCGGGGGCGAGAAGAGGGGTGCGGGGGCGGGCGCCGGTTCCCGGCGTGGGGGAGCCGTCAGCGTCGGCGGCTGCACGGGCGTTCCCGGCGGGGGCGCGGCCAGCCCCGGGCCGGGCGTCCGGGGCTGGTCCTCGAAGTCCAGCAACCGCACCGCATGACGCCCGAGTTGCGCTGTCAGAGCCCCCGGCAGCCATGGCTCGCCGTCCGCGTCGGCGGCCGTCCGCTCCAGCACCTGAGCGAGCGCCGGCCGTGCCTCCGGCTCCTTGCGCAGACACTCGCGGACCAGGTCGAGCAGACCGGCGGGGACGCCGCTCAGATCCGGTTCCTCCTGCGCTATGCGGAACATCTGCGCGTGCCCGCCGCCGGCCGCCGAGCCGAACGGGAGCCGGCCGGTCGCCGCGTAGGCGAGGACCGAGCCCAGACAGAAGACGTCGCACGCCGCGGTGACCTGATGGCCCCGCACCTGCTCCGGGGCCATGAAGCCGGGGGAGCCGACGAGCGCGCCGGTGCGGGTCAGGCCGCCGTCGGTGACGGTCTCCAGGGCGCGGGCGATCCCGAAGTCGATGACGCGCGGCCCGTCGATGGTGAGCAGGATGTTCGACGGCTTGAGGTCGCGGTGGATCAGACCCGCCGTGTGGATGTCCGTCAGCGCGTGGGCCAGTCCGGAGGCCAGCAGCCGGACGCTGCGCTCGGGCAGCGGACCGTGCTCACCGGAGACGACCGCGTGCAGCGAGGGCCCTGCGATGTACCCGGTGGCGACCCACGGAATCGGTGCCTCCGTGTCCGCGTCGAGCACCGGCGCCGTCCACTGCCCGCCGACGCGCAGCGCCGAACGGACTTCGAGACGGAAGCGGTCGCGGAACTCCTCCTGCTCGGCGAGCTCCTGACGCACGAGTTTCACCGCGACCGTCCGCCCGCGGTCGGACCGGGCGAGATACACCTGCCCCATGCCGCCCGCGCCGAGGCGGGCCAGGATCCGGTACTCGCCGATGCTCTGCGGATCCCCTGGTGCCAGCTGCTCCATCGCCGCGCAGCCCTTCCCCCGTACGAAACCCCGACGCCACCGAGGATAGTGCGCCCGTCGGCGGCCGCAGGGGCCAGGACCGGCCTCCTGCCGCGCACCTGGACGCCGGGGGCATCCGGCGCCCTGCCCCCGGCGTCCACGTCGTCACGCGTCGCCGGGGCTCCGGGCCGGGCTCTCCGGGCCGTCCGCGTCCTCCGTCTCGTCCGTGTCCTCCGTCTCGATCGTGTGCTCCGCCTCGATCGCGGCCATCGCCTTCGAGAGCTGCTCCAGCACCCGTACGGTCTCGGCGAACTCCTCCGGCCCGAGCTCCGCCAGCAGGCGGTTGGCCAGCCGTGCGTGCCCGGGGTCGATCCGCCCGACCGCGGCCCGGCCGTCCTCCGTCGCGTGCCGCAGCTTCGCGCGCCGGTGGGCCGGGTTGGGCCGGTACTCCGCGAGCCCCTGCTCGACCAGCACGTCGGCGATGCGCTGCACGCTCTGCCGGGTGATGCCCATGGTGCGGGCGACCTGTGCGACGGACTGCGCCTCCCGGAGCACCAGCGGGCGCGGCGCCCTGCCCGGACGGGCGCGACATCTTGCCCAGATATGCGGCCGAGGCCGTACAAGGTGGCCATGTCGCCGCCCGGTGGCGCCTCCTTACGCTGGTCGGCATGACCCCTCATGCCGACCCCCAGGCCGGCGCCGCCGTGAAGGCCGCCGACCGTGCCCATGTGTTCCACTCCTGGTCCGCCCAGGGCCTGATCGACCCGCTCGCCGTCGCCGGCGCAGAGGGGTCCTACTTCTGGGACTACGACGGGAACCGCTACCTCGACTTCACCAGCGGCCTCGTCTACACCAACATCGGCTACCAGCATCCGAAGGTCGTCGCCGCGATCCAGGAGCAGGCCGGGAAGCTGGCGACCTTCGCGCCCGCGTTCGCTGTGGAGCCGCGTTCCGAGGCCGCCCGGCTGATCGCCGAGCGCACCCCCGGGGACCTGGACAAGATCTTCTTCACCAACGGCGGCGCGGAGGCCGTCGAGAACGCCGTCCGCATGGCCCGGCTGCACACGGGCCGCCCGAAGGTGCTCTCCGCCTACCGCTCGTACCACGGCGGCACGGCCACCGCGATCAACGTCACCGGCGACCCGCGTCGCTGGGCCAGCGACAACGGCACGGCGGGCGTCGTCCACTTCTGGGCGCCGTTCCTCTACCGGTCGCCGTTCTACTCCACCACTCAGTCCGAGGAGTGCGCCCGCGCCCTGACGCACCTCGAGGACACCATCGCCTTCGAGGGCCCGCAGACGATCGCGGCGATCGTTCTCGAGACGATCCCCGGCACGGCGGGCATCATGACGCCGCCACCCGGCTACCTCGCGGGCGTCCGGGAGATCTGCGACCGGTACGGCATCGTCTTCGTCCTCGACGAGGTCATGGCCGGCTTCGGCCGCACGGGCAAGTGGTTCGCCGCCGAGCACTTCGACGTGGTGCCGGACCTGATCACCTTTGCGAAGGGCGTCAACTCGGGTTACGTCCCGCTGGGCGGCGTCGCCATCTCCGCCGAGATCGCCGCCACCTTCGACAAGCGGCCCTACCCCGGCGGGCTCACCTACTCGGGCCACCCGCTGGCGTGCGCGGCGGCCGTCGCCACGATCCAGGTCATGGAGGACGAGAAGGTCGTCGAGCACGCGGCCGCGATCGGTGAGAACGTCCTCGGCCCCGGGCTGCGGGAACTGGCGGAGCGCCACCCGTCGGTCGGCGAGGTCCGCGGCCTGGGCGCCTTCTGGGCCCTCGACCTGGTCCGCGACCGCGAGACCCGTGAGCCGCTCGTGCCGTACAACGCGACGGGCGAGGCGAACGCGGCGATGGCGGCGTTCGGGGCGGCCTGCAAGAAGAACGGCCTGTGGCCCTTCGTCAACATGAACCGCACGCATGCGGTTCCCGCGTGCAACGTCAGCGAGGCGGAGGCCAAGGAGGGCCTGGCGGCGCTGGACGCGGCGCTGTCGGTCGCGGACGAGTGGACGTCTTAGCGCCGGTTCTCTGCTCCCGCCCCCGCCCAACGTTCCAGCCCTGCCAGGCGTTCGAGGCGCGGGGGCCCGGGCGTGGGAGCGCCCGAAGGCACCGCGTCGCGCAGCGCGGGGCCGGGCTGGGTCGGGGACGGGGGCGGTGGGGTGGTTCGGGCGGGCCCTGGGGCGAGCCCAGGGGCGAGTCCGGGCGGGGCCCGGTTCCGGGAAGGGGCGGGGCGGGGAGCGGGCTCCGCGCACCGGCCGGCCCACGTACCGCCGCCCCGCCTGCGTGTCCCCGCAATCTTCTACCCCACCGTCAGCACAACCTTCCCCCGCGCACCTCCCGCCTCGCCCATCGCATGCGCCTTCGCCGCCTCCTCCAGCGGCAGCACCGCGTCCACCCGCACCCGCAGCCGCCCCGACTCCACCAGCGCCGCGATCTCCCGGAGGCCACCCGCGTCCGGCTCGACGATCGTGAAGCCGGCGCGCAGGCCACGCCGTTCCGCGACGTCCGCGAGGTACGCCTCCGCCGCAGAGGCGATCGAGACGAGCACGCCGCCGGGCCGCAACACGTCGAGCGAGCGCGGGCCGTACTCGCCGCCCACCGCGTCGAGGACGACGTCCACGTCCCGGACGGCCGTCTCGAAAGGCGCCTCCCGGTAGTCGACGACCTCGTCCGCCCCCAATCCCCGCACGAAGTCGTGCGCGGACGCCGACGCCGTCCCGACGACGTACGCGCCGCGCGCCTTGGCGATCTGCACGGCGAGATGGCCGACACCGCCCGCGGCGGCGTGGATCAGGACGCGCTGCCCCGGACGGACGTCCGCGGTGTCGACCAGCGACTGCCACGCCGTCAGCGCCGCGACCGGCAACGCGGCCGCCTCCACGTGCGACAGTCCGGCCGGCTTGCGGGCGAGGTGGCGCGCGGGCGACGTCAGGAACTCCGCGTACGCACCGGCAGGCTGCGGCAGCCGCGGCATGCCGAACACCTCGTCGCCCGGCCGGTACACGGTCACGCCGAGGCCGACCGACTCGACGACACCGGATACGTCCCAGCCGAGCGGTACCGGACCGTCGGAGAGCAGGCCGCCCGTCGAACGGTGCCACCGGTCCGTGGGGTTGACCCCGGCCGCGTGCACCCGCACCAGGACCTCGCCGGGGCCGGGCTCGGGCCGTTCCCTCTCCACGAGCTCCAGGACTTCCGGTCCACCAAGGGTCTTCTGGCCGATGGCACGCATATGTCCGCTCCTTCAACAGGCGGTCGACGGGGTGTGCGACCACCCTCCGCCGCCGCCCACGCCCCCACGAGTGGCCGTGCGGCCAAGGTGTGCAAGGATCCGGCCATGCCGTCGTCTCCGCCGCCGCTCCCGCCGACTCTGCCGCCGCCCTCGCCGCCGTCCTTGCATCGAGTCGTCGTACTCGCCCTCGATGGCGTCTACCCCTTCGAAATGAGCATCCCCGTACGGATATTCGCCACTGCGGCAGGTCGTGACGGCGAACCGCTCTACGAAGTGATCACCTGCAGCCTCGACGGCGGCCCGGTCCGCACCAGCGCGGACTTCTCCGTCATGGTGGAACACAGCGCCGACGTCGTCGCGACCGCGGACACGCTCGTCGTCCCGCCCTTCGCCTGCGGGCCAGGCCAGGACAGGGACTGGCTTCCCGCGCCACTCGCCGACGCGCTGCGCCGGCTGCGCCCGGAGGCCCGGACCGTGTCCATCTGCACCGCCTCGTACGTGCTGGCCGCCGCAGGTCGCCTCGACGGGCGCCGGGCGACCACGCATTGAGTTGTGTGCATCGTGAAGTTGCAGGTCACGGGGCTGGTGTGCATGGGCTTCGGGGTGCTCGTGCTGGTCGGGGGCGTATGACTCCCGGCA
>NZ_JBEZKP010000051.1:0-53843 GCF_040706335.1 Streptomyces sp. NPDC048389
TTTCATGAGTGTTGGTCTTCCGATGGGGGGGGGGGGCGGCGGGCGGGCCCCCCGGCGGGGGGCGGGGCTTTCCCCCCGGTAGGCCCGCCGGGGGGGCCACCCCGGGGCGGCCGCTGCTGTGCGGGGGCGGATCAGAAGAGCGTGTGGAGCAGCTTGTTCGGGGAGCCGTTCCCGGCACTGCGGACGACCCCGCCGATGGAGGTGGCGTCAGTGACCCCGGGCTCACCCCAAGAGGTTCAACGGGGACGGTCCGGAAGATGCTTTCCGGTGAGCCCGGTGCCACTCATGAGGCAACGGCCCCGTCCGCACAACCATTCGCGGCCCCGCCCGTCGCACAAGAAGGCCGGAGAGATCACTCCGGTGGACGGAAAGGTATGCATCAGATGTCACCACGTACCCGACGGCGGCACCGCCAAGGACGTGGTGGTCGGCATCGATGTGTCCGGCATCTCCTCCTTCGCCGACGTCGGCGGCGTGGCGACGTCGTCGAGGCCGGTGCGCCCGGTCCGTGAACCACTTCGACGGCCGCCCGGCCTCGTCACTGCGTGCACCGACGCGCGGGGTCCGCAGGGCCCGCCGGGGTGCACGCGGTGACGAGGGCGCCGTTTAGGATGCACGCATGAGTCGGCATGAGCGTCACGGCACCGGGCCCCAGGCGTTGCGGGGCCGCGTGTTGCTCGTTTTCGCGGTGCTCGTCGGCGTTGTGGCCATGCACGGGCTCGGGCCTGTGGCCTCGGCGGTGCCGACCGGCACGGTGTCCGCCGGGGCGCATCGGGCGGCGGCTGCCGCCGAAGCCCCGGCGCATGCCGACGGCGCGGGGGAGTGCGACTGCCGGCACCACGGCGACCCCGGTCGCGGCAGCGGCGGGCATACCGAGCACGCCGACGAGACGTGCGCGGCGAGCGGTACGAGCGCCGCGCCCGTGCTGCCGGCTCTCGCCCCTTCGGTGGCACTCGGAACCCCTGCGGCGGACGCGCCGTCAGCCGTCCTCGCCGTGCCCCGGGACGGCCGGGCGCCGCCGTCGTTGAGTGAACTGCAGCTCCTGCGCATATAGGGGAAGCCCCGGTGAGCCCCGGCTGCACATGCCGGCGCCGCCGTGCGAGCGATGCCCCCATCCCTGCACCACACAGGAGCAGCACCACCATGACCGCACACCGTTCCACGATGCGCCCTGCCACCGTCCGCCGTGTCGCCGCCGTCGCGGCCGCCGCGACCGCCGCCGTCGTCCTCGCCGCCTGCGGCGGAGGAGATGACAACGCGACCGGCACCGAAGGCTCCGGCGGCCACAACGCGACGTCGTCCCCCGCCGCCTCCGCCCCCACTGAGCAGGGTGAGCACAATGCCGCCGACGTGGCCTTCGCGCAGGGGATGATCCCCCACCACCGCCAGGCGGTCGAAATGGCGGACCTGGCCGAGACACGCGCGCAGTCCACGGACGTCAAGGCGTTGGCCGCGCAGATCAAGAAGGCACAGGACCCGGAGATCAGGACCCTCTCCGGATGGCTGGCCTCCTGGGGCGAGGAGGTCCCGAAGGGGAGCGCGGGCGGCGGCCACGCCGGTCACTCGATGCCCGGGATGATGACGGACGAGGACGTGACCGAGCTCGAGAAGTCGTCCGGCAGGGCCTTCGACACGGCGTTCCTGGACATGATGGTCAGGCACCACGAAGGCGCCGTCGACATGGCCAGGACCGAGCAGGCCGACGGCTCCCACCGTCCCGCCCGGGCCATGGCCGGCGACATCGTCACCTCGCAGAGTGCCGAGATCACCCGCATGAAGGCGCTGCTCGGAAAGAACTGAGATCCCGGGCCCGCAGCGGGGCGGAGAGATCCGCCCCGCTGGACGGGCGGCGTCGTTCAGGTCATCGCCGCGGGACGACGCCCCGCGGCCATCAGGCTTCTTCGCACCGGACGTGCCGGATTCAGGCAGCCTCTGCGGTCCGTTGCGGTGATCCGGCGGACGGCTGCGACCGGCGCGGAGGCCGGGAACACGGCATGGTCCCGGCCTTGCCCGGACGTCCTCCCGCGTCCCGAGGGCCCGTCCGTCGTCCGCGGGTCGGGGCCGCCCCGGGGAACCTGCCGACCGGAGCTGCTCCGTGCGCCGCCCGAGCCGCAGGAGTGGCGGCTCCGCCCTGGACCGCTCTCGTCCTGCACGGCCTCTGCTGCGCCGGCGCCGTCCGCGTACCGCACCGGCTGCGCGACGCCCCTGGGCGGTCCACACGACCGGCGACCGCCTGACGAGGCCCCGAGATCGGTTCCGAGCAGCAGACGCGCGTATCGCCGGGCGACCGGCCGCCGCCCTTGGGGCCGGAGGCGACGGGCCGGCGACCGCGGGCTGCCGCGGCAGCCCGTGCCGTCCGAAGGCGCTGCCGCAGACCCGGACCGGGGCTGCGGCAGCGCCCCCCGCGTGTACCCGCCCCCCCGCACAACGCCTTGAAGCTGCGCAGGCGCAGGGAGTTGCCGACGACGAAGACGGAGGAGAAGGCCATGGCGGCTCCGGCGATCATCGGGTTGAGGAGTCCGGCGGCGGCGAGAGGGAGGGCGGCGATGTTGTAGGCGAAGGCCCAGAAGAGGTTGGTACGGATGGTGCCGAGGGTGCGGCGGGAGAGGCGGATGGCGTCGGCGGCGGCGTTGAGGTCGCCCCGGACGAGGGTGAGGTCGCCGGCCTCGATGGCGGCGTCTGTGCCGGTGCCCATGGCGAGGCCCAGGTCGGCCTGGGCCAGGGCGGCGGCGTCGTTCACACCGTCGCCGACCATGGCGACGCTGCGGCCCTCTGCCTGGAGCCTCTTGACGACGTCGACCTTGTCCTCGGGCATGACCTCGGCGATCACCTCGTCGATGCCGACCTCGGCGGCCACGCTCTTCGCGACGGCCTCGTTGTCGCCGGTGAGGAGGATGGGGGTGAGGCCGAGGGCGCGCAGGCGGCGGATCGCTTCCGGGCTGGTGTCCTTGACGGCGTCCGCGACCTCGAGGATCGCGCGGGCCTCGCCGTCCCAGGCGACGGCGACCGCGGTGCGGCCGGCGGCCTCCGCGTCGCGCTTGGCGCGGGCGAGGCCGGCGGGCAGCTTTATGGCCGTCCCCCATAGCCCTTCGGGCATGGGAGGTGCCCCCATGGTCAGAAGCTTCTCGCGGCCGACCAGGACGGCGTGCCCGTCGACGATGCCCCGGACGCCCAGGCCGGGAACGTTGGCGAAGTCCTCCGGGTCGGGCAGGGCGCCGGTCTTCTCGGCGGCTCCGGCGGCGACGGCCTGGGCGACGGGGTGCTCGGAGGCGTTCTCCAGCGCGCCCGCAAGCCGCAGGACCTCTGCCTCGGTGGTGGTGTCGGTGGTGTGGACGGCGAGCAGGGCCATGCGGCCGGTGGTGACGGTGCCGGTCTTGTCCAGGACGACGGTGTCGACCTTGCGGGTGGTCTCCAGCACCTCGGGGCCCTTGATGAGGATGCCGAGCTGCGCGCCGCGGCCGGTGCCGACCATCAGCGCGGTCGGCGTGGCCAGCCCCAGGGCGCAGGGGCAGGCGATGATGAGCACGGCGACGGCGGCGGTGAACGCGGCGGTCAGACCGGAGCCGTTGCCGAGCCAGAAACCGAGCGTGCCGAGGGCGAGGGCGATGACGACGGGCACGAACACGGCGGAGATCCTGTCGGCGAGCCGCTGAGCGGCGGCCTTGCCGTTCTGCGCGTCCTCCACCAGCTTCGCCATCCGGGCCAGTTGTGTGTCCGCGCCGACCCGGGTCGCCTCGACCACGAGCCGTCCCCCGGCGTTCAGGGTCGCTCCGGTCACCGAGTCGCCGACGGCGACCTCGACGGGCACGGACTCGCCGGTCAGCATCGACGCGTCCACGGCGGAGGAGCCCTCGACGACCGTGCCGTCGGTGGCGATCTTCTCGCCGGGGCGGACCAGGAACCGGTCGCCCACCCGCAGCTCAGCAGTCGGGATCGTCTCCCGGCGGCCGCCCCGCTCCACGGTGACCTCCTTCGCGCCCAGCTCCAGCAGCGCCTTGAGCGCCGCTCCGGCCTTCCGCTTGGAACGGGCCTCGAAGTACCGCCCGGCCAGGATGAACGCGGTCACACCCGCCGCGGCCTCGAGGTAGATGTTCCCGGCGCCGTCGCTGCGGGCGATCGTGAACTCGAAGGGGTGGGTCATCCCCGGCGTGCCTGCGGTGCCGAAGAACAGCGCCCACAGCGACCACAGGAACGCGGCGGAGGTGCCCACCGAGATCAAGGTGTCCATCGTGGCGGCGCCGTGCCGGGCGTTGGTCCACGCGGCGCGGTGGAACGGCCAGGCCGCGTACGTCACGACCGGCGCGGCCAGCGTCAGGCTGAGCCACTGCCAGTACTCGATCTGCAGGGCCGGGACCATGGCCATCGCGATCACCGGCACGGCGAGGACGACCGCGGTCACCAGTCGCTGCCGCAAGGGCCACAGCTCCTCGTCCGCCCCGTTCTCGTCATCGGAGCCGGTGGTGCCGCCCCGGCTCTCGGGGCGCGGCGGGTCCGGTTCCTCGGCGGTATAACCGGTGGCCTCCACCGTCGCGATGAGATCGGCTACCGTGACATCCCCGGCGAAGGTGACCTTCGCCTTCTCCGTCGCGTAGTTCACGCTCGCCTCGACGCCGTCCATGCGGTTGAGCTTCTTCTCAATACGCGCCGCGCAGGAGGCGCAGGTCATCCCGCCGATGGCGAGTTCGACCGCGGCTGTGCCGACTGTCGTCGTCGGGGTACCCATGACGTGCTCCTCGTGGCTCGGAACGCAGTGTTCAGCGGTGGCCGGGACTCGGTGGCCCCGGCCGGCCCTTGGTGTCGGGTGCGGTCGGCGTACGCGCGGCCGGCCTCTCCGGTCGTCTCGCGAGCAGCTCGTCCTCGGGGGCGCCGCCCGTCGTGATGGTGACAGGCCACGGTACGTCGGCCTGTCGCCCTCCGGTTAATACCCCTAGGGGGTATGAGTCGACGACTCCATGTATACCCCTGGCCCGTACTCGTACGCAAGCGTGGCCGCCTCTTCGACTTTATACCCCCCAGGGGTAAGCTGTTCGGGGTGGTCGCAGCGGTGCGGCCGTTGAGAGGAGGGACAGGCCATGAACACCGGTCTCAAGATCACGGCCTTCGCGGCGGCGCTCGCGGCGACGTTCGGCGCGGCTTACGCCGTCGGCAGCGCCGTGGAGCCGGTCGTCGCCGAGAGCGGGCGCACGGGGCACGAGGCGGAGGAGAAGGACGGCACCGACGCGCATCAGGGCCACGCCGGACAGGAGAGCGGGCGGTGAGGCGTCCCTGCCGGGCGGGGTGCGGATCGCCGAGGAGGGAGGCCCTCTCGGGCTGCGGACGCCGCGTGTCGCGGCGGGCAGGCCCACCGAGCCGCGCTGCGCGATCGTGGAGGAGCCGCAGGCCGGAAGGCGACCGGGTTCCGCCCCGAGCCCGGAGGCGATCCGATCGTGGTGTCGCGCGGTCTGACGACCTACCTCCACCTGGACCCGGTGCGCGCCGCGGACGGCACCTGGTCCACGCCTGTCGAGCTGTCGAAGGCCGGCGGGTACTCTTCGCCGGCTGCGCACCCGAAGCGAAGAACGCCCGGGCCCTGACCGGAGCGGCCGGAGCCCGACGGCCGACGCGAAGAGCCGACCTCAGCCGGACCGCCTCCTCGGCGGCCCTCACTCCGGGCGTTCTGCCACCGCTGCCTTCCGTGGTGCGGAGTCCCGCATGCGCCGCCTGCTCTCACGGCGGCCGAGGAGGGCTCGGCCGCCGCGACGCGGCGTACGGCGGCGGCGCCACCGTACGCCGCGACGCGGCGTACGGCGGCGGCGCCACCGGGACGACGTGGACCATCGGTGGGCGACGGTGCGCCGTGCCGCGCCCCCGGGTGCCCGGCGTCACTTCCGGTCACGTCCGCTCCGCCGCCGGCGGCGGTCCCGGCGGGGTGCCGTCCCCGAAGGGGCGGCCGCCGAGCCGCTCCCGGTGGTGCGGGGTGGTCAGCCCCGACAGGTCAGGGCCCGACGGGACGATGCGCGTGGGATTGATACCGGTGTGGACCGTGTAGTAGTGCCTCTTGGTGTGGTCGAAGTCCACCGTGTCGCCGAAACCGGGGGTCTGGTAGAGGTCGCGGAGATACGCCCACAGCACCTCGTTCTCCGTGATCTTGTAGCGGTTGCACTTGAAGTGGCCGTGGTACACCGCGTCGAACCGCACCAGCGTCGTGAACAGCCGGATGTCGGCCTCGGTAATGGCGTCGCCGACCAGGTACCTCCGGTCTCTCAGGTGCTCGGTCACGGAGTCCAGACGGCGGAAGACGTCCGTGTACGCCTCCTCGTACTCCTGCTGACCCGTGGCGAAACCGGCGCGGTAGACGCCGTTGTTGAGGTCGCGGTAGATGCCTTCCATCACCGCGTCGATCTCCTCGCGCAGCGCCTCCGGACAGAGATCCGGTGCGCCCGGGCGGTGCAGGTCACGCCATTCGGTCGCCAGGTCCAGCGTGATGCGCTGGTAGTCGTTGGTGACCAGCTTCCCGCTCGGGACGTCCACCACGGCCGGCACGCTGACACCGCCCGGATAGTCCCTCTCCCGGGCGTCGTACGCCTCGAAGAGGTACCGGATGCCCAGCACGGGGTCCTCACCGGCGGGGTCCAGGGTGAAGCGCCAACTGCGGTCGTCCTGGACCGGGTCGGCGACGGCGAGGGAGAGGACGTCCTCCAGACCCAGCAGGCGCCGGGAGACCAGCGCGCGGCTCGCCCAGGGGCACGCCCTGCTGACCACCAGCCGATACCGTCCCGGTTCCACCGGCCAGCCGTCCTTCCCGTCCTGTGTGATGCGGTCGGTGAAGTGACTGCGCGACCTTTTGAACCGCCGCTTGCCGTAGTCGCTGTTGCGGTTCCCCTCGGTGCCGGCTCCGCTGCTGCTCATGCACGGCTCCCAACTGGCTGCTGCTCATCCGCCTCTCCCGCTGCCCGCTGCTTCGCCGGACCGGGGCCTGAGGACCGGCCCTCAGGCCCCAGCCTTCAGGACCTGCCCTCAGGACCGGGCCGCACGTGTCCGCGAACGGTTCTCCTTGCGGATCGCCTCAAGCAGTTCCGCCCTGTTCATCTTCGATCGGCCGCCGATGTCCAGGCGGCGGGCCACTTCGTACAGGTGCTGCATGGTGGCGTTCTCGTCGACGCCCTCACCACTGCGGGCCGGCTTCTGCCGCGGCGTCCCGGCGCGCGGGTCGGACGGGCCCTTGCGGCCCTGTTCCTTGCGCTCCCAGTGGTCCGCGACCTTCTCGTACTTGTGCTTCAGCGCGCTGAAGGCGACCCGGTGGGCCCGCTCGCCCTCTCCGTACTGCTCGACGGCCGAGTCATGGGCCTTGATCCAGGTGCGCTGTGCGTCCTTGGGCGAGCGCTCCAGCGTCGAAGGAAGCTCTTCGCGTCCCGGCATGGTTCACCTCCGATGCGATGCACAGCGGGTGCCCTGGCAGCCGCGGCCGAAACAGCCGGCGCCGTCTCCCCTTGGCCCCGTCGCACCCTGCGCCCCGTCGCACTCCACGCCGTCGCAGCCCGCGCCCGGGCGGCCGCCGGTAGTCGCGGCGACCGGCAGGCGTGTTCCGGTACGCGTGTTCTGACGGGTTTGCGGGCCGCGAACGGGGATACCTTGGTCATGTGCCGCAGTGCCCGTCTCGTGAGGGAGGCCGGGGGACCGGCACCATCGTTCCGATGGGCGCCCGGGCCGCTGCGGCACACCACAGGCGTGCCGGGCGAGCCCGGAGGCCGGGTTGCGTCTTCACCACGGCAGACCCACGGACCCGGGTGACCGCCGCATCCGACACCGGCACGGTTTCCGCTACGTCGACCCCCACGGCCGACCGCTGCGCGAGCCGGCCGAGCCGTCCCGTACCAGGGGCTCGTCATCCCGCCGGCATCGGCACGGCCCGGGCGGAGTCAGGGAGTTGAAACGCGGGACGTTGGGTACCCGCACCGCGTCCGGGGCCGGCGGGCCGCCCTGAAGCAGGCCACGGCCACCGCCGCCGAAGCGTTGTCCCTGCACCGGCCGCCCGGAGGGTACGCCGTGTCGGCGCGGCGGGCGTCGATCGAACGGTGAGCAGGGTGGGCGAGAGGAGATGCCGCGTGGAGTGGTGGGTACGAGGCAGGGGCGGTGCCGGCCTGGTCGGCCTGCCGCTTCCACGACGGGGTGTCGGACACCTCGCCGGCGGCGACGGCGGACTACGCCGCGGACCTCGCCGTCCGGGGACGGCACTCCCGGGAAGCGGCCGTGCGCATGAGCCCCGTGCTCGGCAGATCCCTGGAGAGCCTGGCGGCGACCCTGGGAGCGCGTTTCCTACGGAGAGACGGCACCCCGGGCAGATCTTCGCCGCACACGCGGCCGACCACGGCCACGCCCCGACCGGGGCGTGAGCCGGGCACGGCAGCGGCACCGACGCGCCCGCACCCGCGGCGGCGCAGCCGCACCGCCAGCCGGGGGACTTGACCGGCCGTCCCGCGTGGTGGGTGCCCCGCCCGCGCGCCCGGGCTGGAAAATGCTGCGCGGGCCGGCCGACTGCTTCGCACGGCGAAGCGCGGCCCCGGACATCGCCAGCCGTCTCAGCCGTGCCGCCACCGATCAGGGGACCTGCCGAGCAGCGGAGGGGGAGGAAACGTGCTGGTCCTGCTGGCACTCCACGCCACGGTCGCCGTGGTGCTGCCCTGGTGGGCACGCCGGTTCGGGGACACCGCCTGGTACCTCGCCGCCGCCGTGCCGCTGGCAACGGTCGTCTGGGCGGGCTTCCACACACCGAAGGTGCTGGACGGTGCCACGGCAGAGGAGTCCTGGGCGTGGGCGCCCGCGCTGGGACTCGTCGTGGACCTGCGGCTCGACGGCCTCTCGCTGCTGATGCTGTGGGTCGTGGGAGGCGTGGGAGCCGCCGTCCTGCTCTACTCCCGCCACTACACGGAACACGACACGGGCCGGGAGTCCGCCCTGCTGCTGGCGTTCGCCGGAGTCATGACGGGGCTCGTCCTCGCCGACAACCTCTTCCTGCTGTACGTGTTCTGGGAACTCACGACCGTCGTGTCCTTCCTGCTCATCGCGGGACGCGGGGACCGGGCGGAGCGCCGCCGCGCCGCCGTGCAGGCGCTGCTCGTGACGGCCGGGGGCGGCCTGGCCATGCTGTTCGGGTTCGTTCTGCTGGGCGAGGCCGCCGGCACGTACCGGGTCTCGGCGATCGTCGCGGACCCGCCGCAGGGCGCCGCGGTCACCGCCGCGGTCGTCCTCGTGCTGACCGGGGCCTTCGCCAAGTCCGCCCAGATGCCGCTGCACGGCTGGCTGCCCGCGGCGATGGTGGCGCCGACTCCCGTGAGCGCGTATCTGCACGCGGCCACCATGGTCAAGGCCGGCGTGTACCTCGTCGCCCGGCTGGCTCCCGGACTGGCGCCGGTGGGGCCGTGGCGCCCGATGGTGTTCGCCGTGGGACTGGCGAGCCTGGTGCTCGGCGCGTGGTGCGCCCTGCGGGAGACCGATCTCAAGAAGCTCCTCGCTTACGGCACGATCAGTGAACTCGGCATGCTGATCGCCCTGTTCGGGGCGGGAACCCGGACCGCCGCCCTGGCGGGCGCCGTGATGCTGCTCGCACACGCGGCCTTCAAGGCGGCGCTCTTCCTCGTGACCGGCATCGTCGATCACCAGCTCGGCACTCGGGACATACGCGAACTGTCCGGGGTGGGACGGCGGTTGCCGGGGCTGTTGACCGTCGCCACCCTCGCGACCGCCTCCATGGCCGGTCTGCCCCCGCTCATCGGCTTCCTCGGCAAGGAAGCCGCCTTCGAGGCGTTCCTCCACGCCCCCGGCCTGGCCGCGCACGGGTGGCTGCTCGCGGCACTCGTCCTCGGCTCGGCGCTGACGGTGGCCTACGCCGCCCGCTTCCTCGCCGGGGCGTTCGGCGGCGCGCCCGCCCCCGGAGGGAAGGAGCCGCGTCGGCCCGCCGCGGGGTTCCTGGCGCCCGTGGCCGTACTGGCCGTCGCCGGTCTGGTGGGCGGTGTGTGGGCGACGGGCACGGAGAGCGCGGTGCGCCCGTACGCCGACGGCTATCCGGCCGGCCCCGGAGGCCCGTATGAGCCGGCTCTCTGGCACGGTTTCACACCCGTGCTCGGACTCTCGGCGCTCGCCGTGCTCGCGGGTGTGCTGCTGCACCTCGCCGGACAGGGCGGAGTGGCAGCGGTCTCGGGGCCCTCCCGTGCGGCGCCCCCGCGACTGCCCGGCGAGCAGCCCGGCTACCGGCGCACACTGGCGGCGCTGGACGAGGCCGCGGCCCGGCTGACCCGCCGCACACATGTCGGATCGCTGCCCGTGTATCTCGCCGTCATCCTGACGACGGTGGTCCTGCTTCCGGGTACGGCACTGGCCGCCCTGATCCCGCGCATCGAATCACCGCCTCTGTGGCGGGCCGCTCTCGAACTGCCGCTCGCCGCAGGGGTGCTGGCCGCCGCGGCGATGGTGCTGACCACCCGTTACAGGCTCACCGGAATCCTCCTGGTGGGCGCCGTCGGCTACGGGGTGGCGGGGCTCTTTTTGGTGCGCGGCGCGCCCGATCTGGCCCTGACCCAGTTCCTCGTCGAGACCATGACGCTCGTCGTGGTGGTGCTGGTGCTGCGCCGGATGCCGTCCAGGTTCACGCCCGGCAGGACGACGTGGCGCGTACGCACGGTGCGAGCCGCCGTCGCCGTGGCCGTGGGACTCTTCGTGGCCGTGTTCGCGCTGGTCGCGGCATCCGCTCGGCGAAACCCCCCGGTGGGCTCGGAGTACTTTCGCCGGGCGGAGGAGACGGGGGCGCACAACGTGGTCAACGCCATCATCGTCGACTTCCGTGCCCTGGACACGCTCGGCGAGATCTCGGTGCTGCTGGTGACTGCCGTCGGTGTGATCAGTCTGGTGCGGATCTGGAACGAGCAGCGGCCGTCCCGCACCGCCGCCGCCGCCGCCGACCGCACCGCCGCCGCCGGCGACGAGCCGAGGGCAGGCGCCGACGACCGGAAGACCGGCGCCGCAGGGGACGCGGAGAACGCGGAGAACGCGGAGAACGCGGAGAACGCGGGGGACGCGGACGGAGGGGGCGTGACCGAGCACCAGCCCGGCGACTTCCCCACCGCGCACTGGGACGAGCCGCAGGAGAAGTGGCTGCCCGGAGCGGACGAGCGCGCCGGGAGCGAGCGTTCCGTCCTGCTCGAGGTCGTCACCCGGCTGCTCTTCCCCGCGATCCTCGTGCTCTCCCTCTTCCTGCTGTTCTCCGGCCACTCGCACCCGGGCGGCGGGTTCGCCGGAGGGCTGGTGGCCGGGCAGGCGTTCGTCCTCAGGTATCTGGTGGGCGGCAGGGCCGACCCTGGCACGGCGGCGCCGGTCGGCGCGGGCGCCCTGGCCGGCGGCGGGCTCGTCGTCGCCGCCGCCGTCGGCGTGCTGCCGCTCCTGACCGGCGCCGCACCGCTGTCCGCCGCCGTCGTGACGGCGCGACTGCCGGTGCTCGGGAAGATCGAGTTCGCTACCAGCCTCTTCTTCGACATCGGCGTCTACCTGCTGGTCGTCGGAGTCACGCTCACCCTGCTGTCGGCCGTGGGTGTCACCCTCGGCCGCCCCCGGGGCACGGCGACGCCGCAGGAGACCGCACCGCACGGGCACGCGGCGGACAGCGCCGGGACACCCCGGTCCGACGGCCCGGAAAGGAGCGACGAGGCGTGAACCCACTGGACCTGACCATGGCCGTCGTGGTCGGCGGGCTGTACGCCCTCGGCTTCTACCTGATGCTGCAACGGTCCCTGATGCGCATCGTCCTCGGCTTCCTCGTCCTCGGGCACGGCACCAACCTGCTGCTTCTGGTGGCCGGCGGCTCTCCGGGGAAGCCCCCGATCATCGGGGACGAAGCCGTGGAACCGGAGCAGTTCGCCGATCCGCTTCTCCAGGCCATGGCCCTGACCTCGATCGTCATCACCTTCGGGCTGACGACGTTCCTGCTGGCCCTGGCCTTTCGCTCGTGGCGGCTCTCCGGACACGACGAAGTGCGCGACGACATCGAGGACCGCCGCATCGGAACCGTCCGGGAACGCGCCGACGACGACAGGGCCGGTGGGGGCCATGGCGGCGGGGCCGCAACCGGCGCCGCGGGGAGTGACCGGCGCCCGCGACAGCACGACCACACAACCGACGAACCGGGGGAGAGCCCGTGACCGACACCCTGCTCGCGCTCCCGGTCCTCCTGCCGGTCCTCGCCGCGGGCGTCCTCCTGCTCGGTCCCCCGCGATTCCTCGTCAGGGCGCTCAGCGTCGCCGTGCTGGTCTGCGTGCTCGGCGTGGCCGTCGCCCTGTTCACGGTTGCCGACGAGCGGGGCCCGGTGGCCGTGGCCTTCGGCGGGTGGCCGCCGCCCCTGGGGATCGCCCTCGTCGCCGACCGTCTGTCGGCGCTGCTGCTGACCGTCTCCGTGCTCGTGGCGCTGGCCGTGCTGCTCTTCGCCGTCGGCCAGGGCACCGCGGAGGACCGCCCCGGCACGGCGGCCGTGCTGCATCCCGCGTACCTGCTGCTGGTCGGCGGTGTGGCCCTGGCCTATCTGACGGGCGACCTCTTCAACTTGTTCGTCGCCTTCGAGGTGATGCTGGCGGCCTCGTACGTGCTGATCACACTCGACGCCGACGAGCCCCGGACGCGCGCCGGCATGACGTACACGATCGTTTCCCTCACCTCCTCGCTCCTGCTGATCACGGTCGTGGCACTGGTGTACGCCGCCACCGGCACGGTGACGCTGGCCCAGCTCCCGGAGCGCCTCGCCGCGCTGCCTGGCGGACTGCAGAGCGCGCTCAGCCTGCTGATGCTCGTGGTCTTCGGTATCAAGGCGGCGGTCGTGCCGCTCCACTTCTGGCTTCCCGACAGCTACCCCACCGCCCCGGCGCCGATCACCGCCGTCTTCGCGGCGCTGCTGACCAAGGTCGCGGTGTACGCGGTGCTGCGCACCCAGACCATGCTCTTCCCCCGCACCGGGGTGTGGCTGCTGCTCGCGGTGGTGTCGATCGCCGCGCTCCTGCTGGCCATCCTTGGCGCGGTGGCGCAGGACGACCTCAACCGGCTGCTGTCGTTCACACTGGTGAGCCACATCGGATTCATGCTGCTGGGGCTCGCCCTGTTCGACGTGGCCGGTCTGACCGGCACCATCCTGTACGTGGTCCATCACATCGTCGTCCAGGCGACGCTGTTCCTCGTCGCCGGGCTCGTCCTGCGCAGTACGGGCACGACGGCACTGCACCGCATGGAGGGCCGGGCGGCCACGGGCGCGGGGATCGCGGTGCTCTTCGCCCTTCCCGCGCTCAGCCTGGCGGGCATCCCGCCGCTGTCCGGATTCGTGGCCAAACTGGCCCTGCTCCAGGCGATGGCGCAGGCGGGCGCCGCCGGTTACGTACTGGCGGCCGCCGCGCTGGTGACGAGTCTGCTGACGCTCTACGCGATGGCACGGGTGTGGAACGCGGCCTTCTCGGGTACCCGGCCGACTCCTTCACCACCCCCGCAGGGCGGCGATGCGGTCGTCTCGCGGACCACGCGGCGCGGGACGGCGCTGATGCTGGCCGCGACCGCCGGTATGGCGCTCACCGGGGTGGTGATCGCGGCCTGCGCCGGACCGCTGTCCCGCGTCGGCGAGCGGGCCGCGCAGGATCTTCTGGACCCGCGGGAGTACCGGGCCGCCGTACTGGGCGAGGAGGGACGACCGTGACGGGACACGGGCGACGTGCCGGGGGCCGCGTTCTGGCGGTCTGCTGGCTCTGGCTGCTGTGGGCGGTGCTGTGGGGATCGCTCAGCCCCCTCGTGGTCACGGCCGGGCTCGTGGTGGCCCTGGTCGTCGTCGTGGCGTTCCCGCTCCCGCCGGTGCTCACGCCCGCGGGCCGGCGCCCGGTCCGGATCGCCGGGCTCGTGGGCCGGCTGGCCGTCGACCTCGTCGGCTCCGCGGCCACCGTGGCGTGGGAAGCCGTCCGCTACGGCGGTAAGACCTCCGCCGCGATCGTCGAGGTACCGCTGCGGGCCGACACGGACCTGCTCGTCACGACCGTCGCCAACTTCTCCACTCTCACACCGGGAACCCTCGTGCTGGAGATCGACCGCCGAGGACAGATCCTTTACGTGCACGCTCTCCCGGCCCGAGGAGCGGACGGCCCCGAACGCCGGCGGCGCGACGTCCGCGCCGTGGACCGGCGCGTGACGCGCGCACTCGGCGGGGGCGACGGCCCCGCCGCCCCCGCCGTCAAGGAGGAGCCATGAGCACCGTCTTCACCACCGCGCAGGCGATGATCGCCGCAGCAGCGCTCCTGACCCTGTTCCGTCTGCTGTGCGGACCGGCCGCACTCGACCGGATCGTGGCCCTGGACGTCGTGGTGACCCTCGTCATCGCCGGTACGGCCGTGCACATGGCCGCCCACGGGGACGCCACCCCGCTGCCCGTGCTGCTCGTCCTGGCCCTGCTCGCCTTCATCGGCTCGGTCGCCGCGGCGCATCTCGTCGAGGAACGGGAGCACATGCGATGAACGCGGTGCGCGACGTCGCCAGTGCCGTACTCGTCCTCGGCGGCGCCGGGCTGTGCCTGCTCGCCGCCCTGGGGCTGCTGCGGTTCCCGGACACCGCCACCCGGCTGCACGCCTCGGCGAAGGCGCAGACGGTGGGGCTGGTCCTGATCCTCACGGGGACGGCGGCGCAGGTGCCGGGCCGGTACGCTCCCGTCGTCCTGCTCGTGGCCCTGTTCCAGCTGCTCACCGTTCCCGTCACCGGGCAGATCGTGGGGCGCACCGCGTACCGCACCCGTGGCATCGCGCGGGCCGCACTGGTACGGGACGAGCTCGGCGACCGCCTGGAACGGGAGGGTACTGTCCCTCCTGACGACGAGGGCGGCGTGCAGACGGAGGCCGACCGGTGAGGCCGCCGGAACTCTCGCCACGGCGCAGAGCCCGGGCGGACCTGCGGCCTGCCCGGGCTCTGCGTGCTTCAGGGCCTCGGGGATCTCAGCGGGCGAACCACCCCTGCGGTACCGGAGCGGTGTTCTCGTAGATGTGCTTGGCCTGGCGGTACTCGGCGAGTCCTTCCTGGCCGAGTTCCCTGCCGATGCCGGAGCGTTTGAACCCGCCCCACTCCGCCTGCGGCAGATACGGGCCGAAGTCGTTGATCCACACCGTGCCGTGCCTCAGCCGCCGCGCCACCCGCTCGGCCCGGCCGGCGTCCTTGGTCCACACGGCTCCGGCGAGCCCGTAGTCGGTGTGGTTGCCCAGCTCGACCGCGCGGTCCTCGTCGGTGAAGCGCTCCACGGTGAGGATGGGGCCGAAGGTCTCCTCCTGCACGATGCGCATGTCCTGCGTGCAGTCGACGAACACCGTCGGCCGGAAGAAGAAGCCGTTGCTCAGCTCCGGTTCGTCCGGGCGCTTGCCCCCCGCGGCCAGTTTCGCACCCTCCTCGATGCCCAGCCGCACATACGACTCGACCTTGTCCCGGTGCTCGGCGGAGACGAGCGGGCCGCTCTCGGTGTGCTCGTGCAGTCCGTTGCCGAGCCGGATGCGTTCGGTGCGGCCGACCAGCTCGGCGACGAAGTCGTCGTGCAGGGAGTCTTCGACGATGAGCCGGGTGCCCGCAGAGCACACCTGCCCGGCGTGGAAGAACACGGCCATGAGGGCGTGGTCGACCGCGGTCTCGACATCGGCGTCGGCGAACACGATGTTGGGGTTCTTGCCGCCCAGCTCGAGGGCGACGTTCTTCACGGTGTCGGCCGCCGTCCGCATGATCATCTGACCGGTCGACAGGCCGCCGGTGAAGGACACCAGATCCACATCGGGGCTCTCCACCAACGGCGCGCCGACCGCCGCGCCGGCGCCGAGGACGAGGTTGACCACGCCGGCGGGCGCCCCGGCCTCCTCGATCAGCTCCACCATCCTGATGGTGGTCAGCGGGGTGATCTCGCTGGGCTTGACCACCATGGTGTTCCCGGCCGCGAGCGCGGGGGCCACCTTCCACGACGCCTGGAGCAGCGGGTAGTTCCACGGGGTGATCAACGCGCACACACCGACCGGCTCGTGGACGACGCGGCTGCGGATCCTCGGGTCGCCCGCGTCCACCACCCGCCCGGAATCCGCCTCGGCCTGGCCCGCGTAGTAGCGGAACACTGCCGTCACGTCATCGACGTCGATGCCGCTCTCGACGAGTGTCTTTCCGGTGTCCAGGGTTTCCAGACGAGCGATCTCCGCCCGGTCGCGCTGGAGGTAATCGGCCGTTCTGTGCAGCAGTTCGGAGCGCTGCCGGGGGGTCCAGGACGGCCAGTCGCCGTGGTCGAACGCGGCTCTCGCCGCGGCCACGGCTGCCAGCGCGTCCGTCCGGTCGCCCTCGTCCACGGTCTGGACCGCGGACTGGTCGTAGGGATTCAGAATCTCGCGTGTGGCGCCGCTCGACGCGGCGACCCACTTTCCGCCGATAAACAGACTGGACGTAGCAGTCCTTCCCCGGTTGAGCCGAATGCAGCTGCACCGTTGTGCGCCGGAATCCCCCGCCGCTTATGTTTAGCGCGTAACGCAGGGTGGCGCAATGAGCACGAGGAGCGACATGGGCCGGACGGAGTACGACTACATCATCGTCGGCGGGGGCTCAGCAGGCTGCGCGCTGGCCAATCGGCTCAGTGCGGACCGGGAGAACAAAGTCCTCGTGCTGGAGGCCGGCCGCCCCGACTGGATCTGGGACATCTTCACCCACATGCCTGCCGCGCTGACGATGGTCATCGGCAATCGCTTCTACGACTGGTGCTACGAATCGGAACCCGAGCCCTTTATGGACGGCCGGCGTGTCACCCAGGGCCGCGGGAAGCTGCTCGGCGGATCGAGTTCCATCAATGGGATGATTTTCCAGCGCGGAAATCCCATGGACCTGGAACGCTGGGCTGCCGATCCGGGCATGGAAACCTGGGACTACGCGCACTGCCTCCCGTATTTCAAGCGCATGGAGCACTGCGTGGCCGGCGCCGACCAGTGGCGCGGCCAGGGCGGCCCGTTGTGGTTGGAGCGCGGTCCGGCGAGGAATCCGCTGTTCGCCGCCTTCCTCGAGGCCGCGCAGCAGGCCGGGCACCCGCTGACCGCCGATGTCAACGGCTACCGCCAGGAGGGCTTCGCCCGCTTCGACCGCAACATCCGGCGGGGACGGCGCTGGTCGGCCGCGCGTGCCTACGTGCACCCGGTCAAGAAGCGGCCGAACCTGACGGTGCAGTGCTTCTCCCAGGTCGACCGGGTGCTGTTCAAGGGAAAGCGCGCGGTGGGTGTGGACTACCGCCGGTGGGGCCGGGAACGCCGGCGCGCCTTCGGCGGCGAGGTGATCCTCTGCGGAGGCGCCATCAACACACCGCAGCTGCTGCAACTGTCCGGTATCGGCAACCCCGACGAACTGCGGCCACTGGGCGTCGACATGGTGCACGAGCTGCGCGGTGTCGGGGAGAACCTCCAGGACCACCTCGAGGTCTATGTGCAGCACGCCTGCAAGTTGCCGATCTCGTACAATCCTTCGCTCAAATGGTCCCGGCGGCCCGCGATCGGTCTCCAATGGCTGCTTTTCCGCACCGGACCGGCGGCGACCAACCATTTCGAAGCCGGCGGGTTCGTACGCGGCAACGACGTCGTGCGCTATCCCAATCTGATGTTCCACTTCCTGCCCATCGCGGTGCGCTACGACGGCACGCCGGTGGACGCCGAACACGGCTACCAGGTGCACATCGGGCCCATGTACTCGGACGTGCGCGGCTCGGTGAAAATCAAGTCCCGGGATCCCCGGGTGCATCCGGCGCTGCGGTTCAATTATCTCTCCACCCCCAACGACCGGAAGGAATGGGTGGAGGCGGTCCGCGTCGCACGTGAAATCCTGTCCCAGCCCGCTTTCGCCCTGTACGACGGAGGCGAGTTGTCCCCCGGCTCGGAGGTCGAGACGGACGAGGAGATCCTGGACTGGGTCGCCCGCGACGCCGAGACCGCGTACCACCCGTCCTGCACCGCCCGCATGGGCGTCGACGAGATGTCCGTGCTGGACCCCGCCTCGATGCGGGTGCACGGAGTCGAGGGGCTGCGCGTGGTCGACGCCTCCGCGATGCCGTATCTCACGAACGGAAACATCTACGCGCCGGTGATGATGCTCGCCGAGAAGTCGGCCGACCTCATCCTCGGCAACACCCCGCTGCCCCCGGCCACAGCCGACTTCTACCGGCACAGCACCCAGGAGAGCTGACACCGTGTCGATCGACGGAGGAAGCGGCAACGTACCGGAGCCGCAGGACCCGGCAGCAGCGGTGACCGGCCCGGGAAGGGAGAGCAGGCTCAAGCCCGTCGTCTTCTTCGGGTCGTCCGTGCTCATCCTCGCCATCTCGATCTGGGCGATCATCACCCCGACGGGCGCCGAGAACACCATCGGCGTGGTGGTCGACTGGATCTCCTCGGTGTTCGGCTGGTACTACTTCCTCGCCGCCACCCTGTATCTGGTGTTCGTCGTGTTCGTGGCCGCGTCACGGTACGGCGCCATCAAGCTGGGGCCGCAGCACTCCACCCCCGACTACGGGCTCTTCGCCTGGGCCACCATGCTGTTCGCGGCGGGCATCGGCATCGACCTGATGTTCTTCTCCGTCGCCGGGCCGGTCAGCCACTACCTCGCCCCGCCGGAGGGCGACCCGCAGACCGTCGCGGCGGCGCGGCAGGCGGTGGTGTGGACACTGTTCCACTACGGCATCACCGGATGGGCGATGTACGCGCTGATGGGCATGACGCTCGGCTACTTCGCCTTTCGCTACCGTCTTCCGCTGGCCATCCGGTCCGCGCTGTACCCGATCATCGGCAGGCGCATCCACGGCCGGATCGGTGACGCGGTCGACCTCGCGGCCATCATCGGCACGGTCTTCGGCATCTCCGTGTCGCTCGGCATCGGCGTCGTGCAGCTCAACTACGGCCTGACGTTCCTCTTCGACATCCCCCAGGGGACCGCGGCGCAGATCGGCCTGATCGCCCTCGCCGTGGTCCTGGCCACGGTGTCCGCCGTCGCGGGTGTGGACCGGGGCATCAGGCGGCTGTCGGAACTCAACGTCGTCCTCGCGATCATCCTGATGTTCTACATGCTGTTCGTCGGCAGCCCGCTCAGGATCCTCAACAGCCTCATCCTCAACATCGGCGACTACATCAGCCGCTTCCCGTCGATGACGCTGAACACCTTCGCCTACGACCAGCCGACCGACTGGCTCAATGCCTGGACGCTGTTCTTCTGGGCCTGGTGGATCGCCTGGGCCCCGTTCGTCGGGCTGTTCCTGGCGCGGATCTCGCGCGGCCGCACCATCCGCCAGTTCGTCGCGGCGACTCTGGTCATCCCGTTCCTGTTCACGCTCACCTTCCTGTCCGTCTTCGGCAACAGTGCGCTGGGACTGGTGCGGGACGGCAACACCGAGTTCGGCGAGACCGCTGCGAACGCCCCCGAACAGGGCTTCTACGAACTGCTCGCGCAGTTCCCCGGCGCGACGTTCAGTGCCGGGCTGGCCACCTTCGTCGGTCTGCTGCTCTACGTCACCTCCGCCGACTCCGGCGCGCTGGTGATGAGCAACCTCAGCTCCCATCTGCGTACCCCGCTGACCGACGCCCCTTCGTGGGTCCGCATCTTCTGGGCCTCGGCGACCGGACTGCTGACCCTCGCCATGCTCCTGGTCGGTGGGGTGGCAGCGCTGACCGACGCGACCATCATCATGGGCCTGCCGTTCTCCTTCGTGATGTTCCTGATCATCTGGGGCCTGTACAAAGCCCTGCGCGTCGAACGGATGCGGGAGGACGCGCTGACCACCACCCTGCCGTCGTCGCTGTCCGGGCGGATGGTCGGGCCCGGCCGGGGCACGGAGTGGAACTGGCGGCGGCGCCTGGCCAGGGCGATGAGCTTCCCCAGCCACCGGACGGCGGTCAGATTCGTCGACGACGTCTGCCACCCCGCCTTCGAGGACGTCGCCGCGGAGTTGGGCCGGCAGGGCACGGAGGCGTCGATCGTCGAGGGAATCGACGACGAGAACGGGCTGCCGCACATGGAACTGCGGGTCCCGATGGGAGGCGACGAAGTCTTCATCTACCGCCTGTGGCCGGTCGAGGTGCCCACCCCGGCATTCGCCCACCGCGTGGTCACCGAACACGACACGTACGTGCGGTTCGAAGTGCACCTCGCCGACGGCAGCCAGGGGTACGACGTGATGGGCTACAGCAAGGAGCAGCTCATCGGCAACATCCTCGACCAGTACGAGCGGCACCTGGAGTTCCTGCGGCTGCACCGGGAGGCCACCGCACGATCGTCGCTGCCCGACCACCGTCCCGACACCGCGGATGTGCATCTGCCCGACAAGGACGTCTGACGGGCCGGCGCCGCGCACGTCGGAGCCGGAAGGACCGTCAGGAGGGCGGTGTGGGGCGGACGGCGAGGACGGCGATGTCGTCCTCGCCGTCGGCGCCCAGCCCGATGAGGAGTTCGTCGCAGAACACGTCGAGGGGTTCGCGGGCCAGGGCGGCGGCATGCCGACGGAGCCGCTCCATCGCATGGTCGAGGGGCTCGCCGCGGCGTTCGATGAGGCCGTCGGTGTAGAGCAGTACGGTCGAGCCGGCCGGGATCGCGTCGTGGGCCCTGGGACGGGGCATGTCGGGATCCATGCCGAGCAGCAGTCCTGATCCGTCCTCCAGGAAGCGCGTGCGGCCGTCCGCGTCGATCAGCAGCGGCGGCAGATGGCCGGCGGAGGAGTGCACCAGGTCCCAGGGGCCGTCCGCGGGGCCCTTGAGCAGGCCGTAGACGCAGGTGGCGGTGGCCTCCCGGTACAGACTGTGGTTCGCCATGTCCAGGCGGCGCAGGACCGTCTCCGGAGGCTCCTGCCGGTCCACGGCGATGCCGCGCAGCATGCTCCGCAGCTGGCTCATGGCGATGGCCGCGTCGAGGTTGTGCCCGGTGACGTCGCCGATGACCAGCGCCGTGTCCCCGCTGGGCAGGGCGAAGCAGTCGTACCAGTCGCCGCCGACCTGGGCGGTGGTGGAGGAGGCCGCGTAGCGGGCGGCCAGCTGGAGGTGCTCGACCTCAGGCAGCACGGGCAGCAGCGAGCGCTGGAGGCGCTCTGCGATGTTCCGTGTCTCCTGGTAGAGGCGGGCGTTGTCCGCCCCCAGGGCGAGGCCGCGGGCCAGGTCGTCGACCAGCGGCAGATGATCCTCGGTGAACGGCTGTTCCGGGCCGCTGCGGGCGACCGTGAGAGCGCCGATGATCTCCCGGCGGGCCCGGAGCGGGGCGACGACGGCACTGGTCGCGCCCATTCTGCGGAACAGGTCCAGATAATGCGCGTCCAGCGGGCTGGTGGCCCGCTCCGGCGGCGGGGGATCCGTGAGCAGCAGCGGGCCCGCGCCGCGCAGCGCGCGGGCCAGGGGCCCCCGGGCGGTGTCGGACACCGGCGGAAGCCGGCCCTCGTGCTCCTCCGGCCGCGGCCCCTGGGCGGCGCGGCGGATCACACAGACCCGCTCCACCTGGGCGTCCTCGGTGATCAGGTCCACCGCGCACCAGTCGGCGAGCTGTTCGGTGAGAATCCGGCCCACTTGTTGCAGGCCCTCGTCCAGGCCCGTGGCGTTGCTCAGCGCGGTGCCGATGTCCGCCAGCAGAGAGAGCGGCTCCAGCGCCGACATGCCCGCCTGGCCGCGTTCCGCTCTCCGGTCGCCCGCAGGGGCCGGCGGAGGCGCTCCGGCCGGGTTCTGCGGCGCCGCCGACCGGATCCGGCCGGTCGGGCGGAGCGACGGACCGGGCGCGGCGGCCCTCGGGGCGAGCTGGGCGACGAACACGGTACGGCCGTCGGCCGTCTCCTGGGTCTGGATGAACAGACGGACGGGGACCAGTCGGCCGTCGCGGTGCAACGCGGGGAGGGGGACCGAGCGGCCGAGGATCCGGGGCTGACCGCTGAGGAGCAGGGACGTGAACGCCACGAGGTGGCGCCTGCGGAGATGTTCCGGGATGAGCGTGGTCAGCGGCAGTCCGACAAGATCGTCCGCGGGCCAGCCGAGCAGTTCCGCCGCCGGGCCGTTCGCCGCGATGATCCGGTTCCGCTCGTCGGCGGCGATCGTCGCGTTCCTGCTGAGGTGCACCTGGCCCGGTTCCCACGGCACCAGCTCCGAGGGCCCGGCGCCCGGCTCCCTGGGCACGACCGTCCAGGCGGCGGGGGGTGCGCCGGCGAGCTGGTCGACGATCTGGCCGAACAACCACTGGTGGAAGACACGGCTGCGCGGAAGACCCGGCAGTGTCAGGAGGCGCTCGTCACGCGCCGCCTCCTCGGCCCGGTCCAGAACTCTCCGCAGGGTCTGCACCGCAGGACCGGCATCCGGCGGTACGGACAGAGGCAACGACCGGATCTCCGCCTCCCCTGCCTGCTCCCGCAGCGCGGTCGTCACACAGGCGCTGATCACGTTGTTCATGTCATGGGCGGCGACGAGGTCTTCCGGCGGAACACCGAGGTCGTCTCCGGCGGCGACGGAGAGGATGAGTTCGCGCAGCAGCGTGTGCCGGTGATGCCGGGAGGCGGCGTAGAGGGCTGCCGGCACGTCGACGAGGGTCACGGTCTCGCCCGCGCAGGAGGGCGGCGCGACGGCCTGCCATCCGTGCGACTGGGACTGCCACCCGTCGTGCCGCAGCTCGAACCACACCGTCTTGCTCTCTTCGCCCGTGTCGACGCCGTGCCGGGACGCCAGCTGCTCGACCAGTGCCAGCCCCTGCCCCGTACCGGCGTACGGAGGGCTCTCGTGCGGGACGAGCCCGCGGTCCGGCCGCTGATCCCTCACCCGGACCCGGACCGTGCCGTCGTCGACGCAGGCCGACACCTCGATCTCCGTGCGGGCATGGAGCACGGCGTTGGTCACCAGCTCGCTGACCAGGAGCCGCGCGGTGTCCACCACGTCCGGCGCGACACCGACGAGAGCGCCCCGCACGAACCGCCGAGCCTCCGCCACGCTCTGCGGCCCCTGGGAGAACCGTCGTGACGGTGCTTGCGGGGCACTCGGGTCGCCCATGCCCTCAGTCTCCCTCACGAGGTCCGTCCCGGGGGTCAGGGCTGGTCGCGTGCCTGGTCGGCGGCCTGGCCGGCGGCGGCGGTCTCGGTGGTGGCGCCGCGTGTGCTGAGCTTGCCGCCGCTGGACTCGAGGTGGGCGCGGACGAACCACTGGAACAGCTCCAGACCGCGGAGCTGCTCGATGAGCATGTCCTGCGTGACCGGGTCGGACGTCTCGGTGGCCTGCATGGCCTCGCGATGGTCCTTGATGACGGACGAGTAGACGAGGTCCAGCGCACCGAGGTGCTCGATGGCTTCGGCACGGCCGATCGAGTAGTCGTTCCAGGTCCGCTCGTCGACCAGCGCCCCCGGGGTCCCGTTGGGTTCGCCGCCGAGGGTGGAGATCCGCTCCGCGAGGTCGTCGGTCATGGCGCGGACCTGGTCGACCTGCGGGTCGATCATCTCGTGCACCGCGATGAAGTGCGGTCCGACGACGTTCCAGTGGATGTGCTTCAACGTGAGGGCGAGGTCGTTGAGGGAGTGCAGACGCATCTGCAGCAGCGAGATGATCTGCCTGCTGTCCTGTGTGCTCATCCCCGGCACTGTGTACGAGATCTCCGGACGTTGTGACGACACGATGGTGCTCCTTGGTGTCCTGGACTGAGGTGTTCAGGAAATCAGCCGCAGCGGGACGCCGCCGCTCGGCCGCGTGCGGCCGGAGCGATGTTCACCGGTGCGGACGCGGACCGGGCGGAGGTACGCACCGCCCGGCCGCCGCGTCGCCGGCGTACGGCGTGCCCGGGGATGGAGGGACGAATGGATGGCCCGACAGCTCCGTCTGCTTCCCCCACCGAGGTGACTCTCAGGGGCCTACCGAAGCCGGGGCCGACACGCACTGTGATCGCTCGTGTCGATGGGCACACGGAGTACCGACCACGACTTCCCGCTGCTGCACGACGATGTGATCGACGGTGCCCCGCCGCACCGGCACCGGCCGGGGCCGCTCCGCGTCCTGTACCTCGAGTCCGGTCGCCGGCCTCCAGCATGGCGAGCACGGGCTCGCGCCGGACGCCAGGAGCCTCATGGCCGGGTACTCGCCCGGCTCCGGGCTTACGGCCCGTGGCCTGATTGCCGATCTGCGAAGCGACGCCGGGTCAGGCCCCGGCCGGCGGCCTGCGCGCCGCGTACACTCCCGCGCCGGACGCCGGCAGCAGCACGAAGCCGGTGAAGACCAGCCCGGCGGGGCGCAGCCCGAGCCATGTCGCCAGGGCGCCGACACCGACCACCGGGAGCGAGATCCCCGCGTAGGCGACGACGAAGAACGCCGAGATGGTGCCGCCGCGGTGCTGCGGCGGAGCCGCGCCGCTGATGAGGGTGAGTGCCGCACGGAACGCCAGCCCCTGCCCGCCGCCGCCGCACAGGGCGCCCACGACCAGCAGCGGCAGCGACTCGGCGACCAGTGACGACGCCACCAGCAGCAGCCCCGCCACGAGGACCCCGCACCCGACGGGCAGCGCTCGTCGCGCGCCGATCCGCCCCGCCCAGTACTGCCCCAGGGTCGACGCGAGGAACACGGAGAAGACCACCGCGCCCGACACCGCGAGGTTGTGCACCCCCAGCGTCCGCGAGGTGAAACTCGGCGCGACCGCCGTGAACAGCCCGAGCAGCGCGAAGCCGGCGAACGCCGCGACCGAGGCCGGCGCGAACACGCCCTTGACCTCGGGCGGCACCGTCACCCCCTGCGGCGCCGGCGGCGGCCATCGGCGCGTCACCGCCACCGTCTCCGGCAGGAACAGGACGACTACCGCGGCCATGGCGACCAGCCCCAGATGGATCCAGAACGGCAGCGTCGTCGCCCAGGGCGTGTACTGCGCGACGAGGCCCGAGAGCAGCGGTCCGCAGCCCAGACCACCCATGTTCGCCGCGGTGGCGGCGAAGGCCGCCCGCTCCTTGCGCCGAGGGCCGGCCAGTTCGATGACGGCCGCGGTCGCCGCGCCGCTCAGCAGTCCGGCCGCGCCGCCCGACAGCAGCCGCCCCGCGAACAGCAGCGGCAGACCGCTCTGCAGCAGGAAGCATCCCGCACTCCCGGCCGACAGGGCCATGGCGCACAGCAGGACAGGTCTGCGGCCGGCCGTGTCCGAGTAGTTCCCCGCCAGCAGCAGCACCAGGATGACGGCGACGGCGTACACGGCGAAGACGACGGTGACCATCAGCTCGGAGAAGCCGATCTGCTCCTGGTACCGCCCGTACAGCGGCGTGGGCAGCGTGGTCCCGGCCATCCCGATGGCGAACACCGCGGCGGCCGCGGGGTAACCCGGCCACCGCCCACCGCTCACGCCGTCACACTCCGTCGGGCTCGGGGTCGGCCTCCCGGCGCCGTGACGGCTGCGGCTTGGTGTGGATGTACAGATCCTGCCGCTGCGGTGTCGTGGCGCGACGTGTGGGCAGCGGCAGTTCGTACCGGACGGGCCGGCGGTGGTCGGCCATCTGGCGATCGGGGTTGTAGACGCGGCTGAACTTCCACAGCATGCGGGCGAAGTTCGTCTGGCCGCGCAGGAGATTGCGCCCCAGGACGCCCATGGCTCCGAAGGCGGTGCGCAGTCCGAGGTGCTTGCGGTTCAGTACGCCCTGGGTGCGCACGAGTTCCCGGTAGAAGACCTCGAGGGGGAGCTTCGTGGGGACGACCGCGTGCTGGATGTCGAAGAGCCGGTAGTCACGGGTGGTCAGCTGCCGGGCCTCCGTGTGCCAGATCTCCGTTCCCGGATACGGCGTCATCACCGTGAGGTGCACGATCTCCGGCACGGAAAGAGCGAACTCCCTCACCAGGCGGAACTGTTCCTCGTCCCATGCCGGATCCACGATCAGGTTGATGGCCACCATGATTCCCATGCGGCGGGCGGCTTCCAGGGCCCGGAAGTTCTCGTCCGGGCTGACGCGCTTGCGGTAGAGGTCCAGCCCCTCCGCGTCGATGGCCTCCATGCCGAGGAACATGTACCGCAGACCGAGCCGGGTCCAGCGCTCGAAGACCTCCTCGTTGCGCAGGAGCACGTCGCTCCGGGTCTCCAGGTAGTACTGCTTTCGGATTCTCCGGCGCTCCAGTTCGGCGGCGATGCCGTGACCGTGCTCGGGCCGGATGAAGGCGACGTCGTCGACGATGAAGACGTTCGGTTCCCGGATGGTCGTCATCTCCTCCGCGGCGGCCTGCGGTGACGCCTTGCGGTAACTGCGCCCGTAGAACGTCCACGCGGAGCAGAAGGAGCAGTCCCACGGGCAGCCCCGGGTGAACTCGATGGAGGCGCAGGGATCGAGTTCTCCGATGAAGTAGCGGTTGCGCCTGCGCATGAGATCACGCGCGGGGGGCAGCTCGTCGAGACTGTCCAGCAACCGGGGCGCCGGTCCGCGGCCGTCCGCGCACACCACCCCCGGCACGGCAGCCAGGCCGCCGTCGCGGGCCGCTTCGAGCAGCGGCGCGACGGCGGGCTCACCCTCGCCGCGCACGATCGCGTCGACCGCTCCGTCGGCCTGTTGCAGCACGTGCTCCGCGATGAAGGAGACGCTGTGCCCGCCGAAGAAGACGAAACATTCGGGGGAGGCGGATTTCACCTGGCGGGCGATGTCGATCGCCTCGGGAATGTTCGCCAGGTAGTTGAGCGAGATTCCCAGGGCCTCGGGTGCGAAGGAGCGCATCTCCCGTTCGAGCAGCGAGTGCGACAGCACCTGGAGGTCCACCACCCGGACCTCGTGCCCGGCGGCCCGCGCCGCCGCCGCCACCCGTTCCAGCCCCAGTGGTTCGAGTCGCAGGAAGATCTCCGAGTACATCAGGGCGCTCGGGTGGACGAGCATGACGCGCATTGGGAACTCCCACAGGGTGAATGAGCACAGCCGCCGGGATCGGCGCGTACGAAGACATGCGCCCCGTCACTGGGGCGGCGAGGCGGCGGCTGCATCGGTGCCGGACCGCGGTACGTGTGATCGATGCACCTCCCATGCGGTATTCAGCCAGGAATACCGCATGGCCGCCCGGTCCCGGAGACAGCGCGCGCCCGGCACGCCTTCGTGGCCGCCATACGGGTGGGCTGCGGTTTCCGCCCTCGCGCCGGACGTATGGTCCGCCGGGCGCGGATGGCCCTTTTCGGGCGACCGTCCTGTGTCCTGCGCGGTTCCTGCGACCCGGCCCGAGAGACTGAGCCCATGGAGCCGGTCACCCTTGGGGTGGAAGAGGAATTTCTGCTGCTCGACCCGGAGACCGGAGTCCCGGTGCCACTGGCTGAGCGGGTGCGCGCGGCCGCCGGTCTGGCGCCGGGCGTCGACGAGGACGAGCTGCACTCGGAGCTGCTGCAGGTACAGGTGGAGGTGGTCACGCCCGTCTGCGCGGACCTCGAGGAGGTCGGCGGGAATCTGCTGCGCATGCGGCACGCGGTCGGAGCGGCCGCCGAGGCGAACGGGTGCCGGCTCGCGGCCTGTGCGACGCCCCCGCTGCGGGGCGCCGTGTCGGCGCTGGTGACCGAGCAGCCGCGGTATCGCGCGATGCGGGCGCAAGCTCCGCAACTGGTCGCCGAACAACTGGTCAACGGCATGCACGTGCATGCGGGGGTGCCGTCCCGGGCAACCGGGGTGGCCGTCCTGAACCGCCTCCGCGGCTGGCTGCCCGTGCTGGTCGCCATGTCCGCGAACTCGCCGCTGTGGGACGGCAGGGACACCGGGTTCGCCAGCTGGCGCACCGTGATCTTCGGCCGCTGGCCCGTCAGCGGGCCACCACCCGTCTTCCGCGACCTGGCGGACCACAAGCAGCGTGTCGAGACCCTGCGGTCCAGCGGCATCATCTCCGACACCGGGCAGCTGTACTGGCAGGCCCGGCTGTCCGACCGCTTCCCGACCGTCGAAGTACGCTGCCTCGACGTGCAGCTGCGCGCCGACGACGCGGTCATGTTCGCGGGCATCGTGCGCGCGCTCGTCACCGTCGCGATCCACGAGACCGAAGCCGGCGTGCCGCTGGTCACCGGGCCGCCCGAGGTGGCGCAAGCGGCGAACTGGCAGGCCGCCCGGCACGGGCTGAACGGCCACCTGATCACCGCGACGGGAGAGCGCAGAAGCGCCGGAGACGTCGTCGCACTGCTCATGGATCACATCGCACCCGCGCTGGACGCCGCCGGCGACAGTCGGGAGGTGGTCTCGCTGGTGCACCGGCTGCTGCAGCAGGGCACACCGGCCGACCGGCAGCGGCGGGCACTGGCCGCAGGCGGCCTGAAAGCGGTGACCGACCTGGTCGTCGCGGAGACCACGGCCCCCTGATCAGGCCCCTGACACGCCGTGGCGGCATTTCCCCGCGTTCCGGTCGTGAACCGGCGCCGTCGCCGGCAGCGGGCGCAGTCTGCGTCCGACGACATCGGCCAGTGAGATGACCAGGGCGGCCACGACGAAGGCGACCGACACGACGAGACCGGCGTCGAAGGCGGACGACCAGTCGCCCGGACGGAGGCGGGCGAAGAAGACCGACCCGACGGCGGCGATCCCCACGGCGGAGCCGACGCGCTGCGCGGTCTGCAGTGTGCCGGCGGCACTGCCCGCGGAACCCACCGGCACCTGGCCCAGGGTCAGGGTCTGATTCGGTGCGATCACCAAGCCGCCGCCCAGACCCGCGAACAGCAGCGGACCCGCCATGGCCCAGCCCGCCCCGCGGCCGGGGACCAGGCCGACGGCGAGCGCCGTACCGGCGAGCCCCAGGGCGACCATCGTCAGGCCAACGGTGATCAGGGGCCGGCCGAAACGGCTCACCAGCCGGCCCCCCACCATCGCGGAGAGCCCCGAGCCGAGGGCGAACGGCGTGATGGCGGCCCCGGCCAGCAGCGCGCTGTAGCCCAGACCGCTCTGGAGGTAGAGCGTGGAGACGAAGAAGATCGAGGTGAATCCGGCGAAGTAGAAGAGGATGAGCAGGCAACCGAGCCGGTAGCTGCGGACCCGGAACAGCGACAGGTCCAGCAGCGGTTCCTCGCCGCGGCGCTGCCATCGGCGCTCCCAGAGAGCGAAGCACCCGAGCAGCATTGCGGAGGGGACCGCCAGCAGCCATGTCCAGGACCCCTCCCACTGGTGCGCCTGTACGAAGGGCAGCAGCAGGGTCAGCAGTCCGGCTCCGAGCAGCAGGACACCGACGGGATCGAGCCGGCGTACGGTGATCCGGCCCGCCGAAGGGGTGTCCGGCAGCAGCCTCCTGGCTAGGACCAGGCAGACCGCGCCGAGCGGGAGATTCACGTAGAACACCCAGCGCCAGCCCTCCTGGGAACCGGCGAGATGGATCAGCAGTCCGCCGAGCAGGGGGCCGATCGCCGTGGAGATGGCGACGACGGTGCCGAAGGCGCCGAAGGCGCGACCGCGTTCCGGACCGGAGAACATCTGCTGGATCAGCGCCGAGATCTGCGGTGTGATCAGACCTCCCGCGAAACCTTGCGCCACCCGGGCGACGACCAGCCACGTGCCCGACTGGGCGGCCCCGCAGGCGGCTGAGGCGAGGGTGAACAGGACCAGCCCCAGCATGAACACCGCACGCCGCCCCCGCGCGTCGCCGAGACGCCCGGCCGGGACCAGCACCAGGCCGAAGGCCAGGGCGTACCCCGACAGCACCCACTGCAGGACGGACTCGGGCGCGTCGAGTCCTTCACGGATGGACGGCAGCGCCACATTGACGATCGACACGTCCAGCAGCGTCATGAACCCGGCCATGAGGCATACGGCCAGCGCCTGCCATCGCTGCGCGGGGGAGAGGGCGTCCCCTCCGGGCGGTCGGACACCGCGCGGCGGGGCGCCGCCGGACGAACCCGATGTCACAGGAACCACCCTCTTCTGCACCGTGTCCGCGCCCGGTTCCATGGAGCGGCACGGACTCCTCCACCGCCACTCTGGCAGCTCCACGGCCGACCGGCTCGGGAACGGTCCGCTGCCCGGGGCGGAGGACGGTGCCCACCCGGGGCCCCGGCGCGCACCGTCCGGGCGGGCCGTGCCGCCTGCCCCGAACGGAAGTGCCGGTGCATCACGGCGGCCGGGCCCGCCCGGCTGTCCTCGCCGGTGCCACGCTGAACAGGTGTCGACATGCCGACCTGCGCGCCCGCCGCCCCCGGTTCACCCCGACGGCCAGGCCGCTACCGGGCGGTGGACGGCTACGAGGCGCGGACGGCTGCGGTGGGGCCGGTCGGAGCGGGGACACGCCTCGAGGGCCCCGGTCGCCGGCGGCCCTGCGTGGCGATCAACCGGCGGCGCACGTGACGATGGAGAGTGCGGCGGCCCGTCAGGCTCCCGGCCGCGGAGCCGCCGGACCCGGGGCGGAACGGCCCCGGGGCGAGAGGAGCGGTGGTCCGACATGTGCCGATGGCTGGCCTACACGGGCACCCCCGTGCTTCTCGACTCCGTGCTCTACCGTCCCGCCCATTCCCTCATCGACCAGAGCCTGCACGCCAGGATGGGGGTCGAGACGACCAACGGCGACGGGTTCGGCATCGGCTGGTACAGCCCCGGCATGGACACCCCGGCAGTCGTGCGGGACACGGGGCCCGCGTGGAACAACCGCAACCTCCGGGAGATCTCGGCACACGTCCGGTCCCACCTGTTCTTCGCCCACATCCGGGCCTCGACCGGCTCGGCCGTCCAACAGACGAACTGCCACCCGTTCCGCCACGGGCGGTGGCTGTGGATGCACAACGGCGCGATAGCCGATTTCCACCGCCTGCGCCGGGACCTCTGCCTGGTCATCGACCCGTCCCTGTTCGCCGACATCGAGGGCTCCACCGACTCCGAGGTCATGTTCTTCCTGGCGCTGACCTTCGGCCTGGACCAGGACCCGCTGACGGCCGTCGCCCGCATGGCGGGCCATGTGGAGCACCTGGGCCGCCGGCACGGCGTCGACTCCCCGCTCCAGATGACCGTCGCGGTGACCGACGGGGAGCGGCTGTGGGCCTTCCGGTACTCGAGTGAGCGGCGCTCACGGTCGCTCTACTACAGCGCGGAGGTCGACACCCTGCGCGCGATCCACCCGGATCTGAAGTTCCTGACGGGGCTGTCCCCCGAGACGCGCCTCGTGGTGTCCGAACCGCTCAGCGGCCTCCCGGGCGCGTGGACGGAGTTTCCCGAGAGCAGCTGCGGTCTCGTCGGGGCGGGCGTGGACTTCGTACAGGACTTCGTCCCGGTGCCGGCGGACGGCGAACTGCCGTACCACCGGACGGGCTGAGTTTCGAGTGCACCCGGTCAGGACGCCGGGTGACCGGGGTCCAGGTCGATGACGTCGCGGAGCGTGAGCACGGATCCGCGCGGCACGGAGCGGGCCCCTCCGTCGACGGGCGCCAGGGCGAAACCGACGTGGTCCCCCCAGTCGGCCCGTTCCTCGACCCTCCCGACGAACCAGGCGCAGGCGTCGCCGAGAAGAGGTACGTCCTCGCCCCAGGGCTCCCAGCGCGCCCGGGTGAACTTGTCCACGCGGTCACCGGTCTCGCCACCGAACAGCCGCGCGAGGCCGTGCTGTTCGCGGTCCAGCAGATGCACGCCGAGGAAGGGAGCCCGGCACGCCACGCGGTACGTGTGGTTGGCCTTCGAGAGCCACACCGCGAACCGGACCGGGGTCAGTGAGCACTGCGAGGCGAAGCCGACCAGGCAGCCGGCCCGCTCCCCGCCGGCCGCCGCCGTCACGACGTACACGGGAGGATCCAGCAGGTCGGAGAACCCGTCCACCGCCACCATGGTGCAGCCCCTTCCTACGTCCGACGTGCCGGCCGGGGCCCGCCCCGGGTCAGGCCGAGTCCCGGCGCACCAGCTCTGTCGGCAGTATGACGGCCGCGGGATCGTCCCCACTGATACGCGCCAGCAGCATCCGCACCATCTCCTTGCTGATCCGGTCCCACGGCTGGCGGATCGTGGTCAGCCGGGGCCGCGTCGACAGCGCGGCGGGCGAGTCGTCGAAGCCGCCGACGGCCACGTCCCCGGGCACCGAGCGCCCGGCGCGGCTCAGCACGTCGAGGACGCCCTGGGCCATCAGGTCCGACGCCACGAACACCGCGTCGAGGTCCGGGGCGCGCTCCAGGAGCAGTTCGGCGGCCTGTTCGCCGCTCGCCCTGCTGTAGTCGCCCGTCGCGATCAGCGATTCGTCGGCGGGCAGTCCGCTTTCGGCAAGCGTCTCCCGGTAGCCGGCGAGACGATCGACCCCGCCGGGCGTGTCGAGGGGGCCGGTGACCGTGGCGATCCGCCGGCGGCCGGAGGCGTGCAGGTGGCGGACCATGTCCCGGGCCCCTTCCCGGTCGTCGGCCGCCACATAACCGATCTTGGCCTGCCGGCCGATGGGCTTGCCGCAGGCGACCACGGGCACGCCCGCGGCCTGGAGTTCACCGGCCACGGGGTCGCCGGAGTGGCTGGAGACCAGCAGCACCCCGTCCACGTGGCCCGCCTCGATGTACCGCAGATTGCGGCGCCGTTCGCCCTCGCTGCCGGCGATCATCAGCAGCAGCGGGATGTCCTGTGCGGCGAGCGCCTGGGTGCAGGAGCGCAGCAGCACGTTGAAGTTGGGGTCCTCGAAGAAGCGCTCCTGCGGCTCGGTCAGCAGGAAGGCCACCGAGTCGGACTTTCCGGTGATCAGTGAACGGGCGTGCCGGTTGACGACGTAACCCGTCCTGCGGATCGCGTTGTTGACGGCCGTCTGTGCGGCCGGGCTGACGTAGTGCCCGCCGTTGAGCACCCGGGAGACGGTGCCGCGCGACACCCCGGCCTCACGTGCCACGTCGTGGATGGTGACCGGCCGGCGCCTGCCGTCTGGGCCGCGGTTCATGCTGCGTCTCCTCGTTCCCCTGTGGTCATGACTTTACGGCTCCGGACAGCAGGTCCAGGCTCCAGAACCGTTGGACGACCAGGAACAGCGCGATGAGCGGGACGATGGCGAGCAGCGCGCCCGTGATCACCAGGGTATAGAGGGCGGGTGTGCTGCTGCCCTGGGCGAGCAGGGTGAACAGGCCCACGGTCATCGGGAACTTCTCGTCGTCGCTGAGCATGATGTACGGCAGCAGGAAGTTGTTCCAGATCGCCACGAACTGGAAGAGGAAGATCGTCACCAGGCCCGGCGACATCATCGGGACGCCCACCCTGAGGAAGATCCGCCACTCTCCGGCCCCGTCCATCCGGCCCGCCTCGACGAGTTCCATGGGGATGGCCGCCCGGGCGTAGATCCGCCCGAGGTAGACACCGTAGGGGGAGAGGATCAGCGGCAGCAGCACGGACGGGTAGGAGTCCGTCATGCCGGCCTTCGCCATCAGCAGGTACTGGGGGACGGCGAGGATGACCGGCGGCATGAGCACGCCGGCGAGCAGCACGTTGAACAGGGCCTCCCGGCCACGGAAACGGTAGACCGCGAGCGCGTACCCGGAGACCGCGGAGACCATCGTGGAGAGCACGGCGCCCAGACCCGCGTAGAGGGCGGAGTTGGCCATCCAGCGCCAGTAGATGCCGTCGCGGTAGGCGTCGAGCTCGGTGAGGTTGTCACCGAAGCCGCTGCCGGGCAGGAAGGTGAAGGTGGAGAAGAGTTCGGCGCCGGACTTGGTGGAGGCGACCAGGACCCAGGCGACCGGCAGCAGGCAGTAGAGCGCCCCGAGCAGCAGCGCCGCGGTGGGCAGCAGGGCGACGCGGCGGCCGGGCGGCGGTCCCTGGGAGGTGCCGGGGGTGGTGCCGGCGGCCGGGACGCCACGGCGGCGCCGTACGGGGACGGTGGGCGTGCTCATCGGGTTCCTTGGCGCTTGGCACGGGAGTCGGAGGCCCGCAGCAGGGAGAAGGAGAGGACGAACGTCGCGGCGGCGAGGACCACGGCGGTGGCCGAGGCGGCGTAGACGTTCCCCGCCACGAAGGCGTCGTGGTACACCTTCATCAGCGGACTCCACGTGGTGGAGATGCCGTTGGTCAGCGGCTTGAGCGTGGTCGGCTCGCTGAAGACCTGCAAGGTGGCGATGACCGAGAAGAAGAAGGTCAGCACCAGCGACGGCACCACCATCGGGATCTTGATCCGCAAAGCGATCTGCAGCGGAGTCGCGCCGTCGAGCTTCGCCGCCTCGTACACCTCCACCGGGATGGACCGCAGCGAGGTGTAGATCACGATCATGTTGAAGCCGGTGCCGCCCCAGACCGCGATGTTGGCCAGGGCCACGAAGAGCGGCCCGCCGTCGAGGAGGTCGGGCTGCGGCAGACCCAGCCGCTCGAGGAGGTGGTGGAAGGGGCTGACGTCCGGCAGGTAGAGAAAGCCCCACAGCAGCGCGGCGACCACGCCGGGGATGGCATACGGAAGGAAGATCGTCAGCCGGGAGAAGGACCGCGCCCGGACCCGCTCGCTGTCCAGCAGCAGCGCGAACAGCAGGGCGAGGCCCAGCATCACGGGGACGACGATCGCCCCGTAGCCGAGGACCCGCAGGGCGCCGTGCCCGAGTTCGGAGTCGGTGAGGGCGGCGGTGTAGTTCTCCAGGCCCGCCCAGACCTCGGTCCGGGCGTTCTTGCCCAGGCCGAGGCCCTGGACGTCGACCTTGTGCAGGCTGAGCCAGAGCGCGTATCCGACGGGCAGCGCGAAGAACAGGGCGAAGAGCACGACGGCCGGCAGGAGGAAGCCGTACGGGGCGGTCCTCACCCCGTTCGGCGTCCTTCTTCCCGGTGTCCTTCGGCCCGCGGGGGACATGCTCACTCGGCGACCTCGAAGCCCTGCTTCTCCAGGTCCGCGACGGTGGCGTCCTGCATCCGGCCGAGGGCGGCGCCGAAGTCGGCTCTGGCCTTGGCGGCCTTGCCGAACTCGTCCTTGAAGGTGGCGTACGCGACGTTCACGTTGGGTCCCCAGTGGGCGGGGGCGGCGGTCTTCGCGATCTCGGCGGCGCGGCTGTAGAAGTCGGGCTGGTCGGCGAAGAACTCGGGGGCCTCCACGAGGATGCCGCTGGTCTGGGCGGAGGTGGCGGCGGGGTAGATGCCGCTCTCCTTCACCAGGGCGGCCAGCGCCTCCTGGTCCGTGTTGAGCCAGGTGGCGAACTTCGCGGCGGCCGCCTTGTGCTTCGAGTCCGTGGTGACGGCGGTGGTGGAGCCGCCCCAGCTGCCGGTGACGTTCTTCGTGTCGTACCACTGGGGGAGCGGTGCCATCTTCCACTTGCCCTTGGTGTCGGGGGCCGCGGTGGTCAGCGTGCCGGGCGCCCAGACGGCGCTGACCCAGGCGATCTGCTCGCCCGTGTTGAGCGCCTTGTTCCAGGCGGGGGTGTACATGGGCTGGTTGTCGATGGCGCCCTCGGCGACGAGGCCGCCCCAGAAGTCCGCGACCTTCTTCGTGGCCGGGTCGTCGATGCCGACCTTCCACTTCTGCCCGTCGATGGTCCACCACCGGGCGCCGGCCTGCTGCGCGAGCCCGGCGAAGAGCCCCGAGTCGTTGGAGGAGAAGGTCGTCAAAGCCTTGTCCGGGGCCTTCTTCCTCAGTTCGCGCGCGGTCTTCGCGAACTCCTCCCAGGTGGCCGGGACGTCCAGCCCGTACTTCCGGAACAGGTCGTCGCGGTAGTAGAACATCATCGGCCCGGAGTCCTGGGGCACCGCGTACACGGCGTCGGAGCCCAGTGTGGTCTGCTGCCACACGCCGGGGGCGAACTCGTCCTTCGCGTCGCCGACCTCGTCGGATATGTCGGCGAGGGCGTCGTTGCTCACCAGCGTCGGCAGCGCCTGGTATTCGGCCTGGACGAGGTCGGGGGCCTGCTTCGCCTTGTGCGCAGTGATGATCTTGGTGACGAGGTCGTCGCCGGACGCCTGCTTCTGGACCGTGACCCGGATGTCCCGGTTCTTCTTGTTCCACAGGTCCGCGACCTTGTCCATGCCGGGCGCCCAGGCCCAGTAGGTGAGCTTCACAGGGCCGGACGCGGCCTGTTCGCCACCGTCGGACGAGCCGCAGGCGGTGAGCGCCGTCGTACCGAGGGCGACGGCGGTGGCGGTGGCCGCGAGGCGGCGGTGCAGCGAGTGGGACATGGGCGTTTCTCCCTGGCCGAAGGGCCGGACCGCGTCGGGGCGGTGGCCGGCTCCTGCATCTGTGAGCGTTCACAGTAGAGAAACGTCCCGGACACTTGTCAATGGTTGTTCGTGTGCGGTTATGTTGCGTCATTGCATCGATATGCGTGTGTGCACGTTCCCAGAATGTTTGATTCAACGCCTCAGGAGAGATTCATGCCGGAGACCACTCACCAGGGCCGCGGCCGGCTCGCCTTCGGCGGGGACTACAACCCCGAGCAATGGCCGGAAAGCGTCTGGCACGAGGACGTCCGGCTGATGCGCGAGGCCGGAGTGACCATGGTGAGCGTCGGCATCTTCTCCTGGGCCCTGCTCGAACCACGGCCCGGCGTACATGATTTCGGCTGGCTGGACCGGCTGCTCGACCTGCTCCACGACAACGGCATCGACGCCGACCTCGGCACCCCCACGGTCTCCCCGCCCGCCTGGTTCTACCGCGCCCATCCCGACGCCCTGCCCGTCAGCCGCGAGGGCGTACGCCACGCCTTCGGCTCACGCGCGGCCATCTGCCACAGCAGCCCCGCCTACCGCGAGGCCGCCGCCGCGATCACCACCCGGCTCGCCGAGCGGTACTCCGCTCACCCGGCTCTTGCCATGTGGCACGTCCACAACGAGTACGGCGTGCCCGTCAGCGCCTGCTACTGCGACAACTGCGCCGCCCACTTCCGGCGCTGGCTCCAGGGACGCCACGGCTCGGCCGAAGCCGTCAACGACGCCTGGGGAACGACTTTCTGGGGTCTGCGCTACGGCACGCTCGACGAGATCGACCCGCCGCGGCTCACCCCCACCGCGGGCAACCCCGCCCACCAGCTCGACTACCGCCGTTTCGCGGACGACACCATGCGCGAGAACTTCCGCAGGGAGCGCGACATCCTGCACCGCCACGCTCCCGGCACCCCCGTCACCACCAACTTCATGACCGCGCTCAGCCAGTGCGACACCGTCGACTACTGGGCCTGGGGCCGCGAGGTCGACCTCGTCACCAACGACCACTATCTGATGACCGACGGCCGCCGCACCCACGTCAACCTGGCGATGGCCGCCGACCTCACCCGCTCCGTCGCCGGCGGCGCCCCCTGGCTGCTGCTCGAACACTCCACCAGCGGGGTCAGCTGGCAGCCCCGCAACCCGGCCAAGCGCCCCGGCGAGATGGCCCGCAACTCCCTCGCGCACGTGGCCCGCGGCTCGCAGGGCGCCATGTTCTTCCAGTGGCGCCAGTCCCGCAAGGGCGCGGAGAAGTTCCACTCCGCGATGCTGCCGCACGCCGGCACCGACTCCAGGGTCTGGCGCGAGGTCGTCCGCCTCGGTGCCGACATCGGCTCGCTCGCCGCGCTGAAGGACACCCGCACCGTCGCGGACGTGGCCATGGTGTGGGACTGGCAGTCCTGGTGGGCGCAGAGCCTCGAATGGCGCCCCAGCGAGGACCACGACGCCCGCGAGCGTGCCGACAGCTTCTACGAGGCGCTCTACGACCGGCACCTGACCGTCGACTTCGCCCATCCCGAGGCCGACCTGTCGGCCCACCCGATGGTCGTCGTGCCCGCCCTGTACCTCGCGAGCGAGGAAGCCGGCCGCAATCTGCGCGGCTATGTGGAGAGCGGCGGCACGCTCGTCGTCTCGTACTTCTCCGGCATCGTCGACGAGCACGACGCCGTGCACCCCGGCGCCTACCCGGGGGTGCTGCGCGACGTCCTCGGTCTCACCGTCGAGGAGTGGTCGCCGCTCGGGAAGGGCGAGAGCGTAGGCGTCACCGGGCCCGGCCGGGCGCAGGTCACCGCCGACGTCTGGACCGAGTTCGTCGTCCCGCGCGGCGCAGAGACCGTGTGGACGTACGACGACGGACCGGCCGCGGGGGGCCCGGCCGTCACCCGGCACCGGCTCGGCCGGGGCACCGCCTGGTACGTCTCCACCCGGCTGGACCCGGCCGCTCTGGACACGATCCTCGCCGGCGCCGGTGAGGACGCGGGCATCGCACCGCGCACCGGACTTCCCCGTGATGTCGAGGTGGTGCGCCGCGCCGGTCGGAGCGGCGACTACCTCTTCGCGATCAACCACACGGAACACGACGCCAAGGTGCCGCTGGAGGCACCCGGCACCGAACTGCTCGGCGGCGAGCGAGCCGCAGGGCAGCTCACCGTCCCGGCCGGCGCCGTCAGGGTCGTACTGCTCGACGCCTGACCGGCCGGCCGGGCCGGAACTTCCGGGGGCGGTGTTCCCCGGGCCGGAACTTCCGGGGGCGGTGTTCCCCGGGCCGGAACTTCCGGGGGCGGCGGTTCCCCGGGCCAGACCTCCCGGGCACGGCCGCCCGAGCCGCAGCCGCCCCCGGCAGGTGCACCACCCGTCCTCGCCCACCACCGTCGAAGGGACTCGACGATGCACGTTCAGGCACGACGCACCTCCCGCACCCGGCTGAGAGCAGCGGTCCTGCCCGCGCTCGGCGCCCTGCTGTTCACCGCGCTGCCCGCCCAGCAGGCGGGCGCGGCCTCCACGCTCACCAACACCGGCTTCGAGTCCGGCACCTCCGGCTGGTCCACCTACTCGGCCACCGGCCAGGACGCGGCCTCGTACGCCGAGGCGGGCGGGCACAGCGGCAGCAGCCGCCTCACCCACTGGTCGCCCTCGGCCTATAAGGTGGAGACGTACCAGTACCTGACCGGCTTGAGCAGCGGCAGCTACCGGCTCAGCGCCTGGGTGCGCTCGAGCGGCGGCCAGAACTCCGCGTACCTCGCCCTGCGCAACTGCGGTTCGGCCGAGCAGCGGACCGATCTGCCGCCCACGCCCGACGGGAAGTGGATACGGCTCGTCACCTCCGTCCGGGTGACCGGCGGGCAGTGCACCGTCAGCATCAACTCCGATGCCAGGGCCGGGAACTGGATCAACGTCGACGACCTCACGCTCACCCCCGGCTCCTCCGGGCTCGCGGTCAAGGGAGTCGACGTCTCCATGCTCAAGAAGAGCGAGGACTTCGGCGGCACCTACCGCACCAGCGGCGGCACGGCCGGGGACGCGCTCGGCATCCTCGGGTCCGCGGGCGCGAACTACGGTCGGCTGAAGGTCTGGGTCGATCCGGCCGACGGCTACAACAACAAGGCGCGCGTGCTGGAGATGGCCCGGCGCATCAAGGCCCGGGGCATGAAGCTGCTGGTCGACTTCCACTACTCGGACATCTGGGCGGACCCGGGCGCCCAGACCAAGCCGGTGGCGTGGTCCTCGCACTCGTACGACCAGTTGAAGAAGGACGTGTACGGCCACACGTACGACGTGCTGAACGCCCTGGCGGCGCAGGGCACCACCGCCGACATGGTGCAGATCGGCAACGAGATCAACACCGGCGTGCTCTGGCCCGAGGGCTCCACGGACAACTGGAGCCGCACGGCCGGACTGCTCAAGTCCGGGACCGACGCGGCGAAGGCGGTCTCTTCCTCCACACGAATCGCCCTGCACCTGGCCCACGGCGGTGACAACGGCCTCTACCGCTGGTGGTTCGACAACGCCACCGCGCAGGGTGTGCACTTCGACGTCATCGCCCTGTCCTTCTACGGCTACTGGCACGGAGCGCTGTCCGACCTCCAGGCCAACCTGGACGACATCTCCGCCCGTTACGGCAAGCCGGTCATGGTCGCGGAGACCGCCTATCCCTTCCGCCTGGACAGCGAGGACGGCCACGAGAACATCATCGACCTCCCGGCCGAGCTGGTCGCCGGATACCCGGCGACACCCGCGGGACAGGCGGCCTGGGTGCGCGACGTGATGAACGTGGTGGAGGCGGTGCCCGGCGGGCGGGGGCTGGGCGTCATCTACTGGGACCCCACCTGGACGGCTGTCCCCGGCAACGGCTGGGACCCCACCGACCCGTCGTCCGGCAACGCCTGGGAGAACCAGGCCCTGTTCGGCTACGACGACAGGCTGCTGCCGGCTGCGGCTTGGCTCGGCCACCGCTGATCGCTGCGGCCTGGCTTGCCCACCGGCGATCGCCGCGGCGGCCCGGTGGGCTCGGTGGGCCCGGTGGGCCCGGTGGGCCCGGTGGAGGGGTCCGGGCCAGCCGCCCTGGCCGGAGTCCGAGGGGGCGAAACCACTCCATGAATCGATTCACCCCCCGGTCGCCCACTGTGAGCGAGGGCCGACACCGGGAGGGCCTGGTCGCACCGGACCGCGGCCACGTTTCGTCCGCCACCTTCACGTTTCCGGTGGCGGGGTGCCGGGGTGCCGGTGGAGCCGCGGCCTGCTGCTCGTTCCGGCTCGGCGGGCGTCCGGTGCCCCGGCGGCGCCACGTGTCGCGTCGGCGGGGCACCCGTCTCCCGCCGCTCGGTCGTTGGTTGTGGCTTTCGGTGTGCGTCTGCCTGCGGGGTCGGTAGCCCCGTTGGCCGGTCCGCGCCATGCAGGACAGGGCCGTTCTGTGCGTCACCGTGGCTCCTCGCCTCGTAGGGGCCCCCGTGCCGGGCGGCGCGTCCGGGCGGCGCGTCCGGGCGGCGCTGGACGTGCCGCCCGGCGGGACGGTTCCACATCGGCGCCGACGAATCACCACGCCCCGGTCCACCGGCGCCGGCCTCGCCCGCCGGGACGCGCACAAGGGCACTGGCGCGTGCTCTGGGGGTCCGTTACGGTCGTACAGCATCTCGCATGATGTTCGATATGCCGGACGCTGTGAGCGGAAAATTCGACGTCGCCCAAACCGTTGACGCGCTCTCGCCGCGCCCCTACATTGCCTGGCAAGCGCTTTCCTGAAACGATTCATTCATTGAACGGTCATCAAGTCATCATGGCGAGAGGTGCATCATGCGTATGTCCAGGCATGTGGAGAGGCGGACCTTCCTCAAGGCGGCCGGCGCGTCTCTTGCCGGTGCCGGCCTCACCGCCGCCGGCTGCGGCGCGGGCAGCGGCTCTTCCGGCGGCCCCGTGACCATCCGCTACGCATGGTGGGGTGCGGACGACCGGGCCGAGAAGATCAACAAGACCATCGCCCTCTTCGAGAAGAGGCACCCGAAGATCAAGGTCAAGACGGACTTCCAGCAGTACGCGGACTTCTGGAAGAAGTTCAACACCCAGGCCGCGGGTGGCAACCCGCCCGACGTCTTCCAGAACGCCGTCGGCTTCCTGCGCAAGTACGACGCCAAGCGCGTGCTGCTCGACCTCGGCCCGCAGGCCGAGAAGGGCAACCTGGACCTGGCGAACTTCCGGGCCGGCCTGGAGAAGTTCGGCGAGATCGAGGGCAAGCTCCTCGGCGTCCCCGTCGGCTCCAACTCGATGGGCTGCATCATCGACGAGAAGGTCTACGAGAAGGCCGGCGTCACCCCGAAGACGGGCTGGACCTGGGAGGACTGGGACGACGCCCTCATCAGGATCCACGACAGGGCCGGGAGGGCCGGCGACTCCGGGCCCTACGGCATCATGTACCTCTACGACCTGGTACTCCGCCAGGACGGCAAGGCGTTCTTCACCGAGAACGGGCTCGGATTCACCGAGAGCGATCTCGTCCCGTACTGGACGGAGGCGATGAAGCGCGTCAAGTCCGGGCTGTACGCCGACCCGAAGAAGGTCGAGCAGATCAAGCCCAAGTCCGCTCTCGCCCAAGGACTGGCAGGCGGCGAGTTCACCTGGGACAACTTCACCGCCCGCTACACCGCGGAGGGCGACAGCTCGTACGCCATCGCGCCCATCCCCACCAAGGACGGCAAGCGGACCGGTCAGTACCTCGGTTCGCTGATGCTCAGCGGCAGCGCCCGCACCAAGCACCCGGCGCAGGTCGCGGCCTTCATCAGCTTCATGGTCCACGACCCCGAGGTCGGGCAGATCATGGGATACGACCGAGGGGTGCTCTCCACCACCGAGCAGTTCGAGGCGTTCCGTCCCACCGACCCGGTCAGCAAGAAGATCGCCGCGTACGAGCAGCAGATCGCCGACGCCGGTGTGCTGGAGCCCATCACCCCGCATCCCGCCGGTGCCGATGTCGTGGAGGCGGCCTTCCTGCGGGTCGCCGGTGACATGGCGCTCGGCAAGGCCCCCGTCGAGAACTCCGTGAAGCAGTTCTTCACCGAGGCGAAGACGGCTCTGGGCTCCTGATGGGCAGCCCCACCGCGACGAAGCCCGGGCCGGCCGAACGGCAGGCGGGCCGCCCGCTCCCCGCCCGCGGCACCGCCCCGCCCGCCACCCGGGGCCGCCGGCGGCGGGACGGACTGGTCGGCTATCTGTTCATGACGCCGTGGATGGCAGGCTTCCTGCTGCTCACGGCGGGCCCGATGGTCGCCTCGCTCTATTTCGCCTTCACCGACTACGACCTCTTCGCCTCCCCGGAGTGGATCGGCCTCGGCAACTTCACCGAGATGTTCGCCGACCCGCGCTGGCGGACCTCCGTCGAGGTCACCGTCGAGTACGTCCTCATCGGCACCCCGCTGAAGCTGCTCCTCGCCCTCGGCGTGGCGCTGCTGCTGGCGCAGAGCCGGCGCGGCCAGTCCTTCTACCGGGCCGCGTTCTACGCCCCGTCGCTGGTCGGCGCCAGCGTCTCCGTCGCCATCGTGTGGCGTGCGCTCTTCTCCGACGACGCCGTGGTGGACCGGGCCCAGTCGTTCCTCGGCACGGACGTCGGGGGCTGGATCGGCGACCCGGCGTGGATCCTCTACAGCCTGGTCGCGCTCACCGTCTGGCAGTTCGGAGCGCCGATGGTCATCTTCCTGGCGGGACTCAAACAGGTGCCGCGGGAACTGTACGAGGCGGCCCAGGTCGACGGCGCCGGCCCCTGGCGGCGGTTCTGGAGCATCACGCTGCCGATGATCTCGCCGGTGATGTTCTTCAACGTCCTGCTGGAGACCATCCACTCCTTCCAGATCTTCGGGTCGGCGTACATCGTCAGCAACGGCACCTGCGGGCCGGCCGACGCCACGCTCGTCTACACCTGCTACCTGTACCAGCAAGGCTTCGAGAACAGCCGGATGGGCCTGGCCTCCGCCATGGCCTGGATGCTGCTCCTCGCGGTCGGCCTGGTCACCGCGGTGCTGTTCTGGTCCCAGCGGCGCTGGGTGCACTACGAGGAGGCGGCCCGATGAGCGGCACAACCACCACCGTCCGGCGGCGTCGCACCGGCTCGCTGAGCTGGCACCTCGGCGCGCTGGCACTGCTCGGCGTCGTGCTCTATCCCGTCGTCTGGGTGATCGGCGGTTCGCTCAAGCCGAGCGGTGACATCGTCGGCAGTCTCGACCTGTTCCCCACCGAGCCGATCGTCGACAACTACCGGCGGCTGACCGAGGGCATCGCCGACATTCCGATCTCCACCTTCTTCCTGAACTCCACACTGCTCGCGCTGGGTTCGGTGGCCGGCGTTCTCCTGTCCTGCTCGCTCGCCGCATACGCCTTCGCGAAGATCAGGTTCCCCGGGCGGAACCTGATGTTCGCGTTGATGATCGGCACCCTGCTGCTGCCGTACCACGTGATCCTGATCCCGCAGTACGTGCTGTTCCAGAAGATGGAACTGATCAACACCTATGTGCCGCTGCTGCTCGGCAAGTACCTCGCCACCGACGCCTTCTTCGTCTTCCTCATGCTCCAGTTCATGCGGAACCTGCCGAAGGAACTGGACGAGGCCGCCAGGCTCGACGGCTGCGGGCATCTGCGCATCTACTGGTCGATCGTGCTGCCGCTGTGCCGGCCGGCCCTCATCACCAGCGCCATCTTCACCTTCATCAACGCCTGGAACGACTTCATGGGCCCGCTGATCTATCTGAACGAGCCCGAGAAGTACACCGTCTCGCTCGGCCTGAAGATGTTCATCGACCAGGACGCCGTCGCCGACTACGGCGGCATGATCGCCATGTCGCTCGTCGCGCTGCTGCCCGTGCTGGCGTTCTTCCTCGCCTTCCAGCGCTACCTGATCGACGGCATGGCGACCTCCGGCCTGAAGGGCTGACCGCCCGTGGCAGCGCGATCCGCGACCCCTCACGCCTCCCGGCTGTCGACCGGCTTCGGTGTCTTCGCCGAGTGCCTGCTCACCGGCGTGTGGATGACCCTCGCCGCACTGCCGCTGCTGACGGCCCCGGCCGCCTTCGCCGCCGGGACCCGCCATCTGCGGCGCCATCTGTGCCACGACGCGTCCGGGTGGCGCCTGTTCGCGGCCGACTTCACGGCCGCGGCGCGCGGCGGCTGGCTCGTCGGAGTGTCCGGCCTCGCAGCGCTGTGGCTGACCTGGCTGAACCTCACCGCCGTACGGGCCGGGCTGCCCGGCGGGCCGCTCACCGGCACCGTCGGCGTCCTCGCCTTCATCGGCGCCGTCGTCGCGGTGCTGCGCGCGGCCGCCGCCTGGCACCCCGGTTCCCGCTGGCGCGACCTGCTGCGCGCGGCGGCTCGGCGCACCGTGCGCGACCCGGCCGGGTCACTGCTGCTGGTCGGAGGATTCGCCGTGGTGGCGGCCTCCGCCTGGTTCATGCCGCCGCTCGCCGTCCCGGTGACCGGCGCCGTCGCGGCGGCCGCGGTGGCCGTCGAGACACGGTATGCCGCCCGCTGATCGCCCTGCCCGTTCCGCCGGCCCCTCTGCCCGTACCGCTGTCCGTCCCGCTGATCCCCTTGTTCGTACCGCTGTCCGTCCCGCTTCTTCTTCCCGCCCGCACGGTCGTATGGAAGGAATTGTCATGTCCCCCATCTCCCGCAGATCCCTGCTCTCGGCGGCCGCGGCCGCAGGCGCGGCCGCCCAGTTCAGCTGGGCCCTCGGCAGCAACACCGCCCAGGCGGCGCCGGGGGCCGAGGCCACCGGCCCGCAGCCGGTGACCGTGAAGTGGCTGGAGGCCGACGGGCTCGGGGCCGCCCCTGGCACCACGCTCGGTGTGCCCTGGCCCAAGGGCGCCCACCCGAAGGACCAGACCTTCTCGCTGGCCACCCCCGACGGCAGGGAGGTCCCGGTCCAGTCGTGGCCGCTCGCCCAGTGGCCCGACGGGTCCCTGAAGTGGTCCGCCCACGCCATCGGGCCCGAGAGGACCGCGGACACGTTCACCCTCACCGCGGGCAGCCCCGCCGCACCCGCCCGGCGGGTCACCGTCACCACCACGGGCGGCACGATCACCGTTGCCACGGGCGTCATCACGGCGAAGCTCGGCAGGAGCGGATCCAGTCTGGTCAAGTCCGTCACCCGCGGCACCACCGAGATCGCCAGGGACGGACGGCTCGTCCTGCTCCGCCAGAGTGAGATCGAGGACGGCGACCAGGGCAGGGAGACGTACGAACGCTTCGAGAGCGTCATCCGGGAGACGCGGGTCGAACAGGACGGCCCCGTACGCGCCGTCGTCCGCATCGACGGCAAGCACCGCCGGGGCAACCGCAGCTGGCTGCCCTTCTCCGTCCGCCTCTACTTCTACGCGGGCGCCGAGTCGTTCCGCATGGTGCACACCATCACCTACGACGGCACCCAGGAGCCGGGCAAGGCGAGCGGCGACTTCATCCGCGGGCTCGGCGTCCGCTTCACCGTGCCGATGCGGGACCCCGCGTACGACCGGCACATCCGGCTCGGCGGCGACGGCACCGGCATGCTGCGCGAAGCCGTGAAGGGCGTCACCGGGCTGCGCCGCGACCCCGGAGCGGCCGTCCAGGCAGCCCAGTTCGAGGGCCGGAAGCTGCCCGACCCGGCCACCTGGGACCAGCGCGTCACCAGCCGGCTCCACCTGGTTCCCGACTGGGGCGACTACACCCTCAGCCAGCTCTCCGCCGACGGCTTCACCGTGCGCAAACGCACCAAGAAGGGCCACGGCTGGATCGCGGCCGGCGGCGGCCGGCGGGCCTCCGGCTTCGGCTACGTCGGCGGCGCGAGCGGTGGCCTGTCCTTCGGCCTGCGCGACTTCTGGCAGAAGCACCCCGCCGGACTCGACATCCGCGGTGCCCACACCGACAGCGCCGAAGTCACCCTCTGGCTCTGGTCGCCCGAGGCCCAGCCGATGGACCTGCGCTTCTACCACGACGGCCTCGGCCAGGACACGTACGAGGAGCAGCTCGAAGGGCTGAACATCACCTACGAGGACTACGAGCCCGGCTTCGGCACCCCCTACGGCATCGCCCGCACCGGCGAACTCCTCTTCTGGGCCCACGACTCCACCCCCGGCGCCGGAACCCTGGCGAAGGAGACGGCCGCCGTCCGCACCCCGCCCCAGCTCGCCGCCCCGCCGGCCCAGCTCGTGTCCGCCAAGGTCTTCGGCGGACTGTTCGCCGAACCCGACCGCTCCACCCCGGCCAAGGCGCGGATCGAGGACCACCTCGACTTCCTGTTCACGTACTACCGCGACCAGGTGGACATGCGGCGCTGGTACGGCTTCTGGGACTACGGCGACATCATGCACAGCTACGACCCGGCCAGGCACCAGTGGCGCTACGACGTCGGCGGCTACGCCTGGGACAACTCCGAACTCTCGCCCGACCTGTGGCTCTGGTACGCCTACCTGCGCTCGGGCCGCGCCGACATCTTCCGGTTCGCCGAGGCCATGACCCGCCACACCGGCGAGGTGGACGTCTACCACCTCGGTGAATGGGCCGGCCTCGGCACCCGGCACGGCATCCAGCACTACGCCGACAGCGCCAAGCAGCAGCGCATCGCCAACACCACGTACCGCCGCTTCTACTACTTCCTGACCGCCGACGAACGCACCGGCGACCTGATGCACGCCAACGTCGACTCCGACGAGACCTTCCTCGCCCTCGACCCGCTCCGCAAGATCCGCACCGAGCCGTACACCCCCGACCGCAACGCGCTGTCCATCGGCTTCGGCACCGACTGGAGCGGACTGGTGTCCGCCTGGCTCACCGAGTGGGAACGCGGCGGCCCCAAGGCGGCCAAGGCGAAGGCCAGGGTGCTGTCCACGATGGAGACGATCGCCGCCCAGCCCAACGGCTTCGTCCAGGGCAGCGGCCTCTACGACCTGGACACCGGCCGGTTCGCGGTCGCCGAGGAGCCCAAGGTCGGCGTCTCGCACCTCTCCGCGGTCTTCGGACTGAACGAGCTGTGCGCCGAACTGATCGACCTCGTGGACATGCCGGAGTTCAAGGAGGCGTACCTCGACTACTGCCGGTACTTCAACGCCACCAAGGCGGAGCAGGCCGCGCGCTACGGCTCGCACTTCGGGTCGCTGATCCTCTTCCAGGGCCACTCGCGGCTCGACGCGTACGCCGCCGTGCAGACCGGTGACGAGAAGCTGGCCCGCCGTGCCTGGGAGAAGTTCTACAACAGCGACGGCTACAAGGAGTCGGCCCCCTGGGTGACGGAAGAGGTCGGCGGGCCGGTCACGCTGGTGCCGGGCAGTGAGGCCAACTGGGTCCACACCAACGACACCGCGCTCTACGGCCTCGCCGCGATCGAGAACCTGGCGCTGCTCGGCGACCGCATGCCGTAAGCCCTTCCGTGAACGGCGACGTCACCAGGACCGCAGGTGGGACTCGATCCCCCTGCGGTCCAGTGCGCCGTCGGCCACCACGATCCGGTAGCGGTAGGAGAAGGCGGCGCCCGGCGGGAGCGCGAACTCCTCGTGGAACGCCCAGGAGAAGGCGACCGTCGGGGTCGGCTCGGAGCGGACGAACCAGTGCGACGACGGGTGCATCGCGCCCTCGTTCTCCGGGGCGTGGGCGAAGACCAGGGTGCTCTGCGCGTCGACGCCGTCGTGCGTGCCGGTGAACGCCAGCCATGGCGTACGACGGCCCATCAGCGCGGCGGCCCCCGCCTCCCCGTCCCTCTGCTGACCGTCCTGACCGTCCTGACCGTCCGGGCCGAACACCTGCCCGCCGGTGAAGTCGCGCGGCCCACGCCAGTGCAGCCCGGTGTAGCCGGCCGCCTCCCGCCCGGCGGTCGTCGGCGAGCCGAAGCGCAGCGGCTCGTCATGGACATTGGTGAGGTGGATGGACCAGTCGAGTGCCCACGACCCCTGCTCCGGTTCCACGGAGTGCACGGTGAGCGTGCGTCGCTCCCGTGCCCATTCGGCCCCGCCGTTCTCGATCCAGGTGAGCCGCTCGGCCAGCGTCAGCCGGTCCTCCTCGGCCGTCAGGGCCTCGAAACGGTCGTGCCGCATCCAGCCGATCCGGTCCGGCAGCGCGAGGTAACCCTCGCCGTGCACATAGGAGTTGCCGCCCCAGAAGTTCTGCCCGGACAGATGGCTCGCCGTCATCTGCAGGCCCTTGTGCCAGCGGTGGTCGCTGGGCCGGTAGCCCGTGACCGGATGGCCGGACAGGGTGCGAAGGGGGTGGACGTACGGCTTGCGTGACTCGAACACCTCGGGATCGGGCCGGTAGACGTACGTCATCAGCTCCACGCCCTCGCAGGAGACGACGACCTTCTCGCCCATCGCGTGCGTGACCTGGACCGGCGCGCTCATCGGACGCCGCCAGGGGTGCGGGCCGGTGCCCAGTCGGGGTGATTGCCGTGCATGGCTGAGTAGTACGGGTCGGCGGGGGTGATCTCACCGGCCCGTACGGGCAGTCCGGTGAAGGCCGCCTTGTACAGGGCGGCGACGAACTCCAGGGTGCGGCGGGCGTCGGGCCCGCCGCCGGGCGGTCGTGTCCCGGCGCGCATCGCCGCGAGTACGCCGGCCAGCTGGGCCGAGTGCGAGCTCGGCACCTCGGCGGCGGGTGTCCGCCAGCTCTCGACGCGCGCGCCGTCGGCGGCGGCGTGCGGGGCGGGGGTGTAGCGCCAGTCGTCGTTGGAGTGACCGTAGAGGTGGGTGAGTTCGACGGTGGCGTCGGCGCAGTCGATGCGGATCCGGCTGACCTCCTGCGGGGAGACGACGCTGTTCACGACGGTGGCCATGGCGCCGTTCGCGAAGCGCACGAGCGCCGTGGAGACGTCCTCGCTCTCCACGGCGTGCACCAGCCGGCCCGCCATGGCGCGTATCTCGGTCCACTCGCCGAGCAGATGCAGCAGCAGGTCGATCTGATGGATGCCGTGCCCCATGGAGGGGCCGCCGCCTTCGGTGGCCCAGCGGCCGCGCCAGGGGACGGCGTAGTAGTCCGTGTCGCGGTACCAGGTGGTCTGACAGTGGGCGACGAGCGGCGTGCCGAGCTTCCCGGCGGTCAGCAGTTCGCGGGCGTGGGCGGCGCCGGAGCCGTAGCGGTGCTGGAAGACGGCGGACAGGTAGGGCCCGCCCGATCCGTCCGGCCCCTCGGCCGCCGCCATCGCGTCGAACTCGGCGAGCGACAGGCACAGCGGCTTCTCGCACAGCACCCAGGCGCCCGCCCGCAGCGCCTCGACGGCCTGCTCGCGATGGAACGCGGGCGGCGACGCGAGCAGCACCAGATCGGGCCGGGCGGCGGCCAGCATCTCGTCGACGCGGGCATGGCCTTCGACGCCCGCGCCGGCGGCGGCGCAAAAGTCGTCGAGCTGCGCCGTGTTCACATCGACGGCGGCGACCAGTTCCACGGCGTCGGCGTGGTCGGCCAGGGCGGGCAGATGGCTGCCGCGGGCGATGGCTCCGGTGCCGACGACGGCGGCACGCAGCCGGCCTGGGGAACGGGACATGGGATGCTCCTCATGGAGAGCGTAGAAAGCGCTTGCCGTCAGGCACTTTACGGGTGGGGTCCGTGGCGGGACAAGGGGCAGGCGGGCGGCGCGCGGGCCACGCCCAGGGCACCCATGAAGACACCTCAGCCTCAGACGCTGCCGAAGCCCAGGGGCCCCGCGCTGGATCATGACCGCCCCGAGCGGCTGCGGCCCGGGGAAGCCGTGGGCCTGAAGGAGGTTCGGGCCCGCCTGCCCCGAACTCAACGTGCCGTGACGGGGCTACCGAGTGACATCCCACGCCATGCGTCTCATGAGGTCGGAGTTGGTCCCGGCTTCGAAGCCACCTGCCACGAGTCGAAGCCGCGAAAGCCGAGCGGGTGACGGCACGACCGCTGACTTCAGTCCGCTGACGCCCCGAGCCCCCAGCTCACGCCGGGATTGAGAACACGCGGAGAACAGGCCGCGGCTGGTGATCGCACGGAGCGCGCACGCAACAGGGCCTGCCCCATACCCTGACAGTGTCGAGCTGTAGGAGAGGGGCAAGGCCATGTCATCCGATGCTACCCCCGACCCGTACGCCAACCCGTTGGCGTTCGGGCAGCGCATGCAGATTCTTCGCGAGCGCCGGGGTGTCAGCCGGCTTGTTCTCGCGGGCCTGTTGGGCGTGTCACCGTCGTGGGTGAAGAAGGCCGAAAGCGGCGAGCAGCACATGTCGAAGCTCCCAACCGTCCTGCGTGTCGCCGAGGTTCTGCGCGTCCGCGATCTTGCGGACCTCACCGGCGATCAGTCCATGCCCGTCGACCTGTTCATCGGCCCCGGACACCCGCGCCTTGCCGCGGTCAAGGCCGCCGTCGACCGCTTTCCGTTCAACGCCGATCGCCCGGCACCGCCGGCCGAGCACCTGAAAGCGCGGCTCGCCCTCGCCTGGGCGGCCCGGCACAAGGCGCCCAACCACCGCGAGGTCATCGGCGGCCTCTTGCCCGACCTGATCCGTGACGCTCAACTCACCGTGCACCAGGCCGACACCGCGGCCGAGCGGCGCACTGCACGAAGCGGAGTGCACGACATACGGCGAGAGGTCCGGTGCAACACAAGGTCGTCGGCTCCCTGCGGAGACCTGGGCCGTCAAGCACACGGGGGAGCGACCCGTGCACCGCAGCTTCCGGGCCACCGCGACGTCGTTCTGGCGCGTGAGCCCCGCCGCGGGCAACCCGTACGGCGAGGTGACGTCATGACAGCGATGGGCGGCACGCGTATCTGCGTCCGGTGCGACCGACCGATTACGGGGGAGGCTGAGACGGGGCCGCAGCTGTGGGCGACCAGCGGCGCCCGCCCGGACGATCAACGGCACCGCGACGACGACCCCGAGTGCTGCACCCGCACAGTTCGAGACCCCTGACGCCGCGCCCCGGGCCACGCCCTCGTAGGTGGCGACGGCCTCCTCGCCCGGCGTGGGCGTGCCGCGCCCCGCCGTTCAAGGGGCGGGGCGCGGCACGCGGGGCCCTGCGGTCAGGCTCGGGGCGCAGTGGCCTTGATCCGCAGGAACGTCACGGAGTTCGGTGGGAAGGTGTGGCTGAAGGTGTTGTCCACGCCGCGCAGCACCGAGCGCTCGGGGCGGATCGGGGTGGCCGTGGCGGTGTTGACGGCGTCCGGGTCGCCGGCGAGCGTCGTCAGCCGGGCGACCGGTGAGACGTCGGTCCGCCGGCCGAGGTCGATACGGGTCCGGGCCGCCGCGTCCTGTGCGTTGACGACCTTGACGACGAGTTCGCCGCGGGTCCGGTCGTACGTCACGACCTGGCGGAAGGGCTCGGCCGGCTCGTCCGTGAAGCTGCCCCATTCCTTGCCGTCCAGGAACAGCGTCACCTGCCGGCCGCGGATCTGTATCCGCAGGTCGTACTCCTGGCCCGTGGTGATCGTCGTGCCGTCCTCGACCACGGCGTTCTTGGCGCCGTGCTCGGCCTGCTCCACGGCGGAACGGGTGTTGCCCCAGCCGCCGAGGTTCCACCAGTAGTGGTTGCCGGTGTCCTTGACGCCGAAGGCGACCAGGAAGCCTTCCCGGCCGGTCTTCTTGGTGGCCTTCACCCGCAGGTCGTAGTTCTGCCACTGCGGGTCGCCGGCAGTCACCATGGTGTCCTCGGCGGTGGCGTCGGACTGGACGAACGCCCCGTCCTCGATCTGCCAGGAGCCGCGGCCCGCCGCCCTGGTCCACTGGGAGTCGGTGCCGGAGAAGTCGTCGTGGAGGAGGGTGCGGCCGTCGGCGGAGGTGACGGAGACGTCGTCGTACGAGGCGCTGGTCGCCCAGGTCGACAGCCCGATCGCACCGGTGATGCCGGCCTCGGCCGCCGGGGTGCCCGACGCCTCGCTCGGCACGACGTGGTCACCGACGTTGTTCATGAAGAGCTTCTGCGTCTCGTAGTTGGCCGAGCCCCACGACCGGTGGTTGTCGAACCAGATCATGTTCGGCTGCCACTGCACGTAGTCCTCGTTGGCGAGCAGTGGTGCGTAGGACGCCATCTTCACGATGTCCGCGTTGCGTTCGAGGCCGGTCATGAACGCGGCCTCGGCCAGGGCGTTGCGGAAGCGGTTGTCCCGGGAGGCGTACTCGCCGAGGAACACCTGGGGGCCCTCGCGGTCGTAGGAGTCGTAGCGGTCGTTGTTCTCCAGGAACCACGACGGGTTGTTGTAGTAGTGCTCGTCGACCATGGCGACACCGGCCGCCCGGTTGAGTTCCCAGGCGCGGTCGAACACGGCGCCCGTGTCGTCCGGGCCCGAGTTGCTGATGACGGTGATGTCCGGGTACCGCGCCTCGATGGCGTCCCGGAACTGTGTGAAGCGGGCCATGAACTCGTCGGGGAGGTTCTCCTCGTTGCCGACCGCGAGATGCGTCAGGCCGAACGGCAGCGGATGGCCCATCGCGGCACGCTCGGCGCCCCAGGGCGAGGTCCTGGGCCCGTTGGCGAACTCGATGAGGTCCAGAGTGTCCTGGATGTGCCGTCGGAGCAGCTCGGGGTCGTCGGTGGCGCGGTTCTGGCCGCAGCCGGTGACCAGCGCGGGGACGACGGGCACGGGCATGGCGCCGATGTCCTCGGCGAACTGGAAGTACTCGTAGTACCCGAGGCCGTAGGACTGGTTGTAGCCCCAGAAGTCGGCGTTGGTCGCGCGCTGCTCGACGGGCCCGATGGTGTCCTTCCACTGGTAGGAGCGTCTGCGCTCCCAGTCGGGCGCCTCGTACGCCTCGTGGCTTCCGGTGTTGACCAGGCAGCCGCCGGGGAAGCGCAGGAAGCCTGGCTTCAGGGCGGCGATCTTCTGCGCGAGGTCGGCGCGCATGCCGTTCGGCCGGTTCTTGTACGTGTTCCTCGGGAAGAGCGAGACCATGTCGAGCCGGAGTGTGCCGGAGCCGCCGGCGCTCACGGCGAGCCGGCCCTCCGTGCTGGTGCGGCTCGCGGTGAGGGTGCCCGTGTAGCGGGTCCAGCGGTCGTTGCCGGCCTTGAGGGTCAGCGGCTTCGCGAGGGGTCCCGAGGTGTCGCCGAGGGAGACGGTCAGCGGCGTGCCGCCGGCCCGGTCGGTGCGTGCCCACACCGAGAAGTCGTACCGCTGTCCGGCGCGCACCGCGATACCGGAGTTGTAGCCGCTGTTGGCGAGTCGGACACCGGCGCCGGGCCCGTCGAGTGTCACCCGCAGATAGCGCCTGTTGCGTTCGTTCAGGCGGCCGTCGTCGTCGACGACCTCGGCGGTGGCGGCCCCGTCCGTGGTCGCGGTCCACGAGGTCAGCGGGGTGTACGAGGCGTTGTCCGCGCGGTCGTACTCGAAGGAGCGGTTCTGTACGAGCTCGGCGTACAGGCCGCCGTCCGCGGCGCGGTTGATGTCCTCGTAGAAGATGCCGTACATCGAGTCGCCGATCGATGCGCCGCGGCCGGACGGATCGACGGTGAGGGTGTAGTCGGTGACGGCCGCGTCGGAGGCGGTGACCGGGCCGGCGCCGAGGGTGCAGACCAGCAGGATGCCCGTGCAGAGACGGGGCCACGGCTTCGTCCATGGGCGTCGGGAGGGCGCGCGCGTGCTTGTCGGGCGGGTTGCCATGGGGCTCCTAGAGACAATACGTTCGAGATCGCGAACGTTGTGCGAAATTGCGCATGGCGAGCATGGGGGAGCCGGTCCCGACGCGTCAATACGGCGGTTTGCGCGGGCTGTTGACATGTCGCGGGTCCGGTCGTTGACTTACGCGCACCTTCTCGAACGTTGACCGATATTTCGAACAGAGTCGCTGTCGAGCGGCCGCCAAAGGAGTGATGAGGAACCATGACCACCAGCAGGCGCGCCGTCCTGGCCGCGGCGGCGGCCGCGGGCGCGGCCGCCGCCGCG